>NZ_BTPU01000054.1:0-17997 GCF_036985595.1 Vallitalea maricola
TTGAAAAGCAACTTCAACATATACTCCGTCTTTTTTACCTTCTGCATATGCTATCTGATCATATAATGTATCTTTATTACGATTTCTATATTTTACAAATTCCTTGATACCACCTTCATAATGAAATTCAAGCTCTTGAGGACCTTGTTCTTCTCTAGTATCAATAAATTTGATTTTTAGACCTTTTGTTAGGAAAGCCATTTCTTGTAGTCTTTGTTTAAGTGTATGAAAATCATATACTGTTTCTTCAAATATTTCTGGGTCCGGTTTAAAATGTATATATGTTCCTGTCTTCTCAGTCTCACCGATAACTTTTAATGGATGTTGCACTTTACCTCTTGCATAGTTTTGTTCATATATTTTACCATCAGTATATATCTGAACCTTCAGCCATTCAGAAAGAGCATTAACTACAGAAGCACCAACTCCGTGCAAACCTCCAGATACTTTGTAGCTACCACCACCGAATTTGCCTCCGGCATGTAGTATCGTAAAAACTACTTCTACTGCTGGTATTCCTTTTTGATGATGTATTCCAACTGGTATACCAAATCCATTATCTAATACTGATACTGAATTATCGGGATGAATTGTTATTTCGATATAATCACATCTATCTGCTAATGCTTCATCAATAGCATTATCTACTATCTCATAGACAAGATGATGTAATCCTCTTGATGAAGTACTACCAATATACATACCAGGCCTTTTTCGAACAGCTTCCAGCCCTTCTAAAACTTGAATATGACTTTCATTATATTCAGATAAATTACTCATAATAAACCTCCTGCTATATGTTTAGATACGCATAATTATACGCATATATTTATCTACTATATATGTTAATTAATTAAATACATATGATGATGTATTAATTAAATTGTTATTTATACCTATCCTAACTATTATATATTAGTCTGTAAATTATTGCAAATAGGGCATAACAACTATTTAGTGAATTAATTTCATTTTTTATTATGTAATTCGTATAGAGTCACATTTCCTTCACTTACTTGGTATAATTTTCCAATATCAATACTGTTTTTTATATAATCTTCAACACCTGTACAAGTAACAATAGTTTGAATGTTCTCTAAAGAATTTATCAAGTACTTTTGTCTATCATCGTCTAATTCTGATAATACATCATCTAGAAGTAAAATTGGTGTATCATCTATTTTATCCACAACTAATCTTATTTCCGATAGTTTCAACGATAGAGCAGCAGTCCTCTGCTGACCTTGTGAACCATATTTTCTAATATCTATTCCATTAACTAAGAACATCATATCGTCTCTATGAGGACCGACACTTGTTGTCCCAAATCGTATATCTTTTTCAAGATTATTTTCTAATTTTTGTTTAAAATCTATATTACTTACGTTTTTTTCATATTCTATCTTAAGATTTTCTTTATTACCAGATATATCTGAATGAATTTTATTTATAATTTTGTTTAGATCATTTATAAATTCTTCTCGTCTGTTGATAATCTTAATGCCATACTGGACTAATTGATTATCCCATATACTTATAGTCTCGTCAATTTTATTAATTTTTTTCAAGTTTTTCAATAAATTATTTCTTTGTTTCAAAATTTTTTGGTATTGTTGTAAGTTATGGTAATATATATTGTCCAGTTGACATAATTCTAAATTCAAGAATTTTCTTCTTTCTTTGGGACCATTTTTAATTAATCCCAGATCTTCTGGAGAAAAAATAATAACGTTAACAATACCTAATAATTCATTTAATTTTTTAATAGGTATCCTGTTTATTGCTATACCTTTTCTATTATTCTTCTTGATGTGTATATCTATTACTTCATCAATATCTCGTTTATTAACAGTAAGTTTTATATGTGCTTCACTGTTATTTAAGTTAATTAACTCTTTATCATTGCTTGTCCTATGTGATTTTGAAGTTGCACACAAATAAATGGCTTCAATGATATTAGTTTTGCCTTGAGCATTTTTCCCAAACAATATATTGATTCCATTTGAAAAATCTACAACACAGTACTCATAATTTCTATAATCCTTTAATGATAATGACTTTATAAACATATTTTTGCACTCCAAAAAAGCTAAATTCTTAATAAAAGTTAAAGCACATATAATTCCTAAATGACTTTAATCTCTCCATATCCAGCTACACTAACTATATCTTGTGAATGTATTTTCTTACCTCTTCTTGTTTCTACTTCTCCATTAACACTTACTTCGCCATTAACAATTAATATCTTAGCATGTACTCCTGAATCAGCAGCCCCAGCTAATTTTAATAATTGTCCTAGTTTAATGTATTCATCTTTGATTTTGATTTCTTCCATGTTTTTAATCCTCTCATACTAACTTTAGTTTGATTATCTTATTCTAATTGGAACAATTAGATATTTATATTCATCTCCATCTACCTGCTTAATAATACAAGGACTATGAGGATTAGTGAATTGTAAGTAAATAAATTCTTCATCTATCACTTTTAATGCGTCAATAAAATATTTTGGATTAAATGCGATCTCTAATTCATTACCTTCTTTTTCAATATCAATTTCTTCGTATACATCACCAAAATCTGTATTGGATGTAATAACCATACTATCACTTTGTATAGTAATTTTGATAGGGTTATTTTTGGTTTCTCTAGATATTAAAGCAGCTCTATCAATGCTATTCAATAATTCTTGTTTTTCAACTTTAATCAATGTATCGTAATCTTTTGAGAAGAATTGTTCATATTTTGGAAAGTCCCCTTCTAGAAGTCTTGAAACTATGATACTTTCTTCTAGTTCCAATAATACATGTTTATCTGTAAAATAAATCATTACATCTTTTTCTTCATCTGTATCTAATATCTTGCTGATTTCATTTAGAGTTTTCCCTGGTACAACTACATTGATATTATCGAATTCAGATTCAAAATTTAATTTTCTGATTGATACTCTATGTACATCAAGAGATACTATATTCAATTCGCTATTTTTAATCTCTAATAATTCACCAGTTAATATAGGTCTTATTTCTTCTAGAGCTATAGAAAATATTGTTTGTCTTATCATTTCCTTAAGTTTTAGTTGAGAAACTTTAATGCATTTATCTTTTGATACATTAGGAAGTTGTAAAAAATCATCTCCTGATTGACCTGATATATTGAATTTGGATTTTTCACATATTATAGTAGTGTAATTTTTTTCATCAACTGTTATCTCAACTTGATTATCAGGTAATTTCTTAACTATCTCAGAAAATATCTTAGCTTTTAAAGCAACTGTTCCAGTTTCAATAATATTAGCGTTTACGTTACTTTCAATACCAAGTTCTAGATCATTACTAATTAATTTGAATCCACTTGATGTTGCTTGTAATAAAATACATTCTAAGATAGGTAATGTTGTCCTAGTTGATACTGCTTTCAAAACAGTTGTTACTCCATTTAATAAATCACTTTTACTACAAGTTAGTTTCATAATTGTTAATAACTCCTTTCACACGTGTATATAGATAATATATATTTTTTTATAGTAATTATAATAATAGGGCTTGTTAATATGTTCATAAGTATTCTAAACCCTTATTGTTAGTATCTGTTAATAAATCTAATAAGTCTGTTGATTAATTAATTTTTTTTTATAAAGTATCCACAGGTTGAGAGAGGTTGTACTCCAGCAAAAAGTTTTACACATGTTATACATATATTCTTAACACCCTTATGTTGATAACTTTATAGCCCTAAAAAAAATTATAATGCATTTATCTATAAGTTGAATTTATGACTAATTCCTACGTTATTCATCTTATTTTAAGTACATTATAATTTATTAAATGTAGCTTTTATTTCCCTGTTATTTTTTTTGTAAGTATTTCTATAGTGTTTTTCAATGCACTGTCTTTTTGGATATCTTTACTTATCTTCTCGTATCCATGAATAATTGTTGTATGATCACGTTTACCAAGTATTTGTCCTATCTTAGGTAATGACAAATCAGTTAATGTTCTTGATAGATACATAACTATTTGTCTTGGATAAGCTATTTCTCTTGGTCTTTTTTTAGAAACTATATCTGCAGGGTTAAGGTTATAGTGCTCTGCAACAATCTCTAATATAAATTCTGGTGTTATCTCTTTATCTTTTTCTGGTGTTATCAAATCTTTTAGAGCATCTTCAGCTAATTCCTTGGTAAGGTCTTTATGTACTAAGGTAGAATAAGCGATAATTTTATTGATTCCACCTTCTAGTTCTCTAATATTGGATTTTATGTTTGTTGCAACATATTGAATAACATCATTTGGTAGATTAAGGTGTTCAAGTTCAGCTCTTTTCTGAAGTATGGCCATCCTTGTCTCAAAATCAGGCGGTTGTATATCTGCTATTAACCCCCATTCGAATCTGGATCTTAACCTTTCTTCTAATGTTTCGATTTCCTTTGGCGGGCGATCACTTGATATGATTATCTGTTTTTTTGCTTCATATAAAGTATTGAATGTATGGAAGAATTCTTCCTGAGTTCGTTCTTTTCCTGCAATAAATTGTATATCATCAACTAATAGAACATCTATATTACGATATTTTTGCCTGAATTCTTCATTTTTATCATCTCTAATGGAATTAATCAATTCATTAGTAAATTTTTCTGAAGATACATATAATACTTTTGATTCACTATTCTCCGAGAGAATAAAGTGAGCTATTGAATGCATCAAGTGAGTTTTTCCTAACCCAACACCACCATATATAAAAAGAGGATTATATGCCTCTGCTGGTGATTCAGCAACCGCTAAAGCCGCAGCATGGGCTAATTTGTTGTTGTTACCTACAACAAATGTATCAAATGTATATCTAGAATTGAGGCTATTATATTCATTATTATTAATAGTAGGTTGTCTTTTGCCACTGGACCTTTTTTCTTCTTTTTCTATTTCACTTGGCAGCATAAATTTAATGTTATATATTTCACCTACTATTTCTCTAATTGCGATTATGATCGATTTACTATATTTTCTTTCTATGTAGTCACGACCGATTTCATCATCTGTTTTTATTATGATTGTGTTATCATGTACTCTAATAGGCTCCAGATTTTCTAGAAAAGTTTTATAAGATATTTTTGAAATATCTGATTCATCCCTAAGTAGCTCTTGAATTTTGTCCCATTTTTCAATAACGGAATGACTCATCATATATCCTCCTTTGCATTATTCAGGGTATATTTCCCATATTAACGATACAATCATAATAATATAAAAATATACCGTAAAATGAACATACTTATTCATTTTCATTCTAACTATCTACAGTATATAATACGCTATACGGAACTAATTTTCAATCAAATAATGTTGATGTGTGGATAAAAATTGTTGATAAGTTGGTTTCATAGTATGTTAATAGTGTGGATAACTTGGATAACTCCAATTTTATCCACATTGTGTTGATTAAAATAATGTACAGGCTGTTAATAGTTTTGAATGTGCATAAATATAACTAAAACTAAAACTGTAAATTTTTGTAAATAAATAACAAATCGTCGACTTATCCACATTTTTGATGGCAGTTGTGGATAAATAGTTTTTAACATATTATCCACAAAATGTGGAAAAAACACTAAAAAATTGTGGATAAAAATTTATAGAATTCCTGTTCATCCATGGTTCTGCTTATTAGAAACATTTTTTTCTTGACTAGAAGATAGTTTTTTAATATAATTAGAATAGTGCTTTTATGTAGATGAATCTATGAAGCATTATAATTTTTCGTTAGTATTAGTAAATTATATGTATTTTGATAAAATTGCTTATCATTAAATGGTACATGTTATTTAATAAAAAAAGAACATTGTTGTATACTATGTAATTTTAAAGGAGGTGCTTATTCATGAAAATGACATACCAACCTAAAACGAAACAAAGAAGTAGAGAACATGGTTTTAGAAAAAGAATGAGTTCTAAGAGTGGAAGAAGCGTTTTAGCAAGAAGAAGAGCAAAAGGTAGAAAAAAATTGTCAGCTTAAGGCCTCATTTTGTGGCCTTTTATACTATCCTCCAAACCTGATTTTACTAGAATTAATTGAATTGTTTTTAAGGTTTAATAGAGGTCTTATTACCTTATAGTATGGGAGGAAGTTATTTATGAACAGGACAGAATCGTTAAAGAAAAGAAAAGATTTCAAAATCGTTTTTAACAAGGGTAGATCCCTTGCAAATAATTATTTAGTTATGTATATTTATAGTAATGGAGATTCTATTAATCGGTTAGGAATCTCTGTAAGTAAAAAAGTTGGGAACAGTGTAGTTAGACATAGGGTCACTAGATTAGTAAAAGAAAATTATAGGCTTAATGAGAACAGAATAAAAACTGGATATAATATTGTTGTAATAGGAAGAGTTAACTCTTCAAATGCAAGTTTTAAAGATATAGAAAAATCATTAAACAACTTATTGAGAAAACATAACCTATTAGAATATAAAGAGAAGTGATATATATGAATGTCTTTAAAAATATTTCATTAAAATTTATAATTTTTTATAGAAAATTTATTTCTCCTTTAAAAAAGCCATCATGTATTTATACGCCTACTTGTTCAACGTATGCATATGAAGCTATAGTTAAGTATGGATTTCTAAAAGGAGCTTGGTTAAGTATTAAAAGAATCTTAAGATGTCATCCATTCCATAAAGGTGGATATGACCCAGTACCATAAAATATTAGGAGGAACTAATTTCATGTTATTGTCGAATATTGTTGTTCTAACACAGAGCAGTTCATTTATAATAGGTCCAATAGCTAAAGTTTTTGGTGCGATTATGGACGCTATATATAATTTATTTAGTGCAATAGGTATTGAATCTTTGGGAATCAGTATCATATTATTTACTGTTATTATTAGATTATTAATGTTGCCTTTAGCTTTTAAACAACAAAAATCAATGATTGGTATGCAAGCAATTCAACCAAAGCTAAAGAAAATACAAGATAAGTATAAAAATAAAAAAGATGCAGAATCTCAAAATAAGATGAGAATGGAAATGAGTCAGTTATATCAAGAACATAATGTAAGTCCTTTTGGAGGATGTTTACCATTATTAATTCAATTTCCTATTATCATGTCATTATTTCAAGTTCTCAGAAATATACCAGCTTATATCATGAGCATAAAAGGTATTTACCTTAGTATAATAGCTAGCGTAAGAGGTGTAGCAGGTTTTGGAGATTATATTACAAGTTTGAATGAGGCTGCTAAAATACCAGTTAAGAATTTTGATATAGCTTCTAACGATAAAGTTATAGATCTATTAAGTACTTTTAGTTCATCTGATTGGACTAAGTTTACTGACCACTTTAATTCAGTTGGAGATAAGATCGCACCACTTGTAAATCAGTTAACGGATATTAACTATTTTTTAGGCATCAATTTAGCAGACAAGCCTGACTTAATGTCTATTGGTCTCTTAATACCAGTATTGAATGTTGTTGTTCAGTTTTTAGTTTCTAAGACTACAATGAGCAGTAATAATAAAAATATGGACGAAAAACAAGCTGCTACTAATAAGACTATGATGTATACTATGCCTCTTATTACAGTATTCTTCGTTGTTACAATGCCAGCTGGTTTAGGTCTTTATTGGTTAACAAGTAGTTCTTTCCAATTAGTACAACAAATTGTAATCAACAAACATCTTAAAAAAGACAAAAAATAACCTATATAATTTCGCATAATTTATATAACAAAATAGAACTCACTATAGTTTGTAATGTTTATAAAATCCATAGGATAGCTTTATTATATATACAACTTTTATTTTTTAATTTGAAAAATGAATAGTTTATGCTTGTATAAAAGTTGAATATATAAAATTTAAGGAGGAAAGTTCTAAAATGAATTTTGTTGAAAAAACAGGAAAAAGCGTTAATGATGCTATAACTGAGGCATTAATCGAATTGGGGACTACAAGTGACAAAGTTAACATTGAAGTTATCGATAAAGGTGCAACTGGTTTACTTGGTTTATTTAGTTCAAAATTAGCTAAAGTTAAAGTTACTAAAAAAATAAATTTATCTGATGTAGCTACTGAGTTTTTAGAAAATATATTTAGGGTAATGAATCTAAAAGTTGAAATTGTGGCTCAACTAAACGAGCAGAACTTGGATATTGAGTTGAGTGGTCCAAGCATGGGAGTCCTTATTGGTAAAAGAGGACAAACACTGGATTCGTTACAATATTTAGTAAGTTTGGTGGTTAATAAGGAATCAGATAAGTATGTAAGAGTTAAATTGGATACAGAGAATTATCGCGAAAGAAGAAAAGAGACTCTTGAGAATTTAGCTAAGAATTTATCTTATAAAGTAAGAAAAACTAATAGAAAATTTAGCCTAGAGCCTATGAATCCTTATGAAAGACGAATAATTCATTCCACATTGCAGAATGATAAATATGTAGATACTCATAGTGAGGGAGAAGAACCATTTAGAAAAGTAGTAATTACACCTAATAATTTCAAAAAGTAATAAAAGGGGGCCTAAGCTCCCGTCTTTATAAAGACCCAAGCTTACGAGCATGGGTTTTTTATCATAATATAGGAAATAAGCAAAAAGGAGATTTGTTATGGTAAATAATACAATAGCAGCTATATCTACTTCATTATCTGCATCAGGTATAGGTATTATTAGAATAAGTGGAGAAGATGCTATTATCATTGCAGACAAATTATTTGTTTCAAAAAAGAATAAAAAGTTGATAGAACAAAAAACACATACAATTCATTATGGTAATATAATTGATCCAGAGTCAAATGAAATAATTGACGAAGTGCTTGTATCTGTTATGAAAGAGCCTAATACGTATACGAAAGAAAATATAATTGAGATTAATTGTCATGGTGGGGTTATAGTAATGCAAAAGATACTTCATCTGGTTTTATCAAATGGAGCTAGGTTAGCTGAACCTGGAGAATTTACTAAAAGAGCTTTTTTAAACGGAAGAATGGATTTATCAAGTGCAGAAGCCGTTATAGATATTATCAATGCAAAAACTGAACTATCTTTGGAAAGTTCTGTTAATCAATTAAAAGGTAATATTTACCGGGAAATAAAGGATATAAGAAGTAAGCTATTAGAGTTGATAGCACATATAGAAGCATCTATAGATTATCCAGAGTATGATTATGAAGAATTAGGCGAAGATATGGTATTAAATAATCTTGATGGTATAAAAGAAAAAGTTAGTAAACTGTTAAATTCAGCCGATGATGGTAAAATTATTAGAGAAGGTATTAAAACAGTCATAGTGGGTAAACCCAATGTGGGTAAATCTTCTCTTATGAATGCGTTATTAAATGAAGATAGAGCTATTGTAACTGCTGTAGCAGGTACAACTAGAGATGTTCTAGAAGAGTATATGAATATAAAAGGTATACCACTTAGAATAATTGATACAGCAGGAATTAGAGAAACAGAAGATATTGTTGAAAAAATTGGAGTTAATAAATCAGAAGAATTGGTTGAAGAAGCTGATCTGATTATAATGATGTTGGATGCTTCAAGTGATTTGACAGAAGAAGATAGATATATATTTAATCTAATCAAAAATAAAAAAACAATTGTTTTATTGAATAAGATTGATCTTCCTGTTAGAATAACAGAAGAATTTGTTTATAAGGAAGTTAAGAATACTAGAGTTATATCTACATCGTTGAAAGATAATAAAGGCTTAGATGATATCGAAAAGGCTATAAAAGATATGTTCTTAATTGGTGATATCAATTTTAATGATAATTTGTATATTACCAATATACGACATAAAGTGTCTCTAGAGAATGCAATAGATAGTTTGAATTCTGTTAAGGAATCAATAGAAATGGGTATGCCTGAGGATTGCTGGTCTATTGATCTAAAGAATTCATACGATTATCTAGGAGAGATTACAGGAGATAGTGTTAGTGATGATATTATTCATCAAATTTTTAGTCAGTTTTGTTTAGGTAAATAAGTTTAATTTATCCTGATAGCCTTGATGGACTAGAGTTAATGTAAAAGGAGTTAATGTATATGAGTTATATTGAAGGAAATTACGATGTAGCTGTTATAGGTGCTGGACATGCAGGTTGTGAAGCTGCTTTAGCTGCTGCCAGATTAGGCCTTGAAACAGTTATATTCTCGGTAAGTTTAGATAGTATAGCCATGATGCCATGTAATCCTAGTATAGGAGGAACATCAAAAGGTCATCTAGTTCGTGAAATAGATGCTCTAGGTGGTGAAATGGGTAAAAATATTGATAAAACGTATTTACAATCAAGGATGTTGAATACTGGTAAAGGTCCTGCAGTTCATTCTCTAAGAGCTCAAGCAGACAAATTTACCTATTCTAAGGAAATGAAAATAATCTTAGAAAACACTTCACATTTAACTATAAAACAAAGTGAAGTAACTGATATAATAGCTGAAGATGGTAAAATTACAGGGGTAAAAACTATTTCTGGCGCTGTATATAATAGTAAAACAGTAATAATTGCTAGTGGAACTTATCTCAAGGCACGTTGTATATATGGAGAGGTTAGTATTAATAGTGGTCCTAATGGTCTGCTTGCAGCTAATCATCTTACTGATAGTTTGAAAAATTTAGGAATTGAGATGTATAGATTCAAAACTGGTACTCCTTCAAGAATTGACAAGAGTACAGTTGATTTTAATAAAATGGATGAACAAAAAGGTGACAATAGAATTGTTCCATTCTCATTCATGAATACAGAAGAGGAAATTAAAAGAAACCAAATATCATGCTGGTTAACTTATACTAATGCAGATACTCATAGTATCATTAAGAAAAATCTTGATAGATCACCTCTTTATAGCGGAGTTATTGAGGGTACGGGTCCAAGATATTGCCCTTCCATAGAAGATAAAGTTGTTAGATTCCAGGATAAAGAGAGACATCAAGTTTTTTTAGAGCCAGAAGGTGAATATACTAATGAGATGTATGTTCAAGGAATGTCAAGTTCACTTCCAGAAGATGTTCAGAGAGATATGTTAAGAACTCTTCCAGGTTTAGAAAAATGCGTAATCATGCGACCAGGTTATGCTATTGAATATGATTGTATCAATCCTTTACAGTTAAATTCTACACTTGAGTTCAAGAATATCTCGGGTCTATATAGTGCGGGACAGTTCAATGGAAGTTCAGGATACGAAGAAGCAGCGGCTCAAGGACTTATAGCTGGTATTAATGCAAGTATGAAGATATTAGGAAAAGAACAGATAGTGTTAGACAGGTCTGATGCTTATATAGGAGTTCTTATTGATGATTTGGTTACGAAAGGTACTAATGAACCTTATAGAATGATGACATCAAGAGCCGAGTATAGATTATTATTAAGACAAGATAATGCAGATATTAGGTTATCATCAATAGGTAATAAAGTAGGCTTAATCTCTGATGAAAGACATAATAATGTGAAAGAAAAAGAAAAGAAGATAGATGAAGAAATAAATAGATTAAAAAATACTACAGTAGGTGCTAATAAAGAGGTTAATGGCTTTTTAGAAAAGTATAATAGCTCTACATTACGTTCTGGTAGTACATTAGCTGAGTTACTTAGACGTCCAGAACTTAATTACGATGTCTTAGGAGAAATTGATAAGAGTAGACCAGAACTTAAATCAGATGTAATAGAACAAGTTAATATTTCTCTTAAGTATGAGGGATATATAAGTCGTCAACAGAAACAAGTAGCACAATTCAAGAAATTAGAGAAAAAATATCTGCCAGATAATTTGAATTATGAAGACATAAAAGGTCTTAGAATAGAGGCTATGCAAAAACTTAATAGTGTCAAACCAAGGTCTATAGGTCAAGCGTCTCGTATATCAGGTGTGTCACCAGCAGATATATCTGTATTATTAGTGTATCTTGAACAACTAAGAAGAAATTATAATTCTTAGATTAATGGATACCTAGAAGCTATAAATAACAATAAGTTAGGATGATGATATGAGATACAATCATATACTAATAGAAGGTGCAGAAAAATTAGGTTTTAAACTAACAGATAATCAGGTAAAACAATTTGATAAATATTATGAGATGTTGATTGAATGGAATAATAAAATCAATCTTACTTCTATTGTGGATGAACAAGAAGTTATTATCAAGCATTTTTTAGATAGTATAGCTATAAAAAATGTTATTGACCTAAGTATAAGCAACAGCTTGATTGATTTAGGTACAGGGGCAGGATTTCCAGGTATACCCCTCAAGATAGTATATCCTCATCTTAAGGTGACATTGGTTGATTCTCTTAATAAAAGAATTAATTTTTTGTCAAATGTTATAGATGAACTGTTACTTGATGATGTTGTATGTATTCATTCAAGAGCTGAAGATCTAGGTAATACTGATCTTTATAGAGAGCAATTTGATATATGTGTATCAAGAGCGGTTGCAGATTTATCTATTCTTAGTGAGTATTGCATTCCATTTGTTAGATGTGAAGGTTATTTTATACCTTATAAATCTAGTAAATCAAATGATGAGATTGAAATATCTAGAAATGCTATAAGTAAATTAGGAGGATTTTTAGAAGAAACCCAGAATGTTGAAATTCCTTTTTCTGAGATAGAAAGATCATTTGTTCTTATTAAAAAGGAAAAGATTACGCCTAATAAATATCCAAGAAAAGCTGGTAAACCTAAGAAAAATCCTTTGAGATAAATAATATTTCCTGGGAAATAATTTTGATTTTGTTAGGATTTTTGATATAATAAGTATAAGATAAAAGAGAGAATAATAATGTTTAATGATTTTCTATACATGATATTATTAGCATCATAATTAGTATATTTTGTATGGAATTTCAATGAGTATTAATGTTTGAGAATTATTATAATGATATGTAATAAGATAGATTTTAAAATACAATTAGTGTAATTTATTAAAATCAAAATTATATTAGCTCTTAATGCAGAGGGTGTTCCCTGAACATCTTAATATAAATAAATTAACTAAAGAAGAGAGGAATAGTTTTGAGTATGATTAATGAATATAATGTAACCTTCATTTCTGTTAATAATATTAGACCTAATCCATATCAGCCTAGAAGAGTATTCGATAAATTAATGTTAGATGAATTAGCTAATTCAATTAAAGAATTTGGAATAATGCAGCCTATTAGTGTTAGACGGATTAATGATGAATATTATGAACTTATTGCTGGTGAACGAAGATTGAGAGCTAGTAAATTAGCTGGTCTTACTGAGATACCTGCAATTGTCATTGATGTAAATGATAAAGATAGTGCTGTTATAGCATTAGTAGAAAACTTACAAAGAGAGAATCTTAATTATATTGAAGAAGCGGAAGGCTATTATAATCTAATTAATGATTATGATTTAACACAGGATGAGGTTGCTAAACAAGTAGGTAAAAGCCAATCTACCATAGCTAACAAGTTAAGATTACTTAAATTAAGTAATAATGTTAAGAAAGTTTTACTTGATAACAGTTTGTCTGAAAGACATGCTAGAGCTTTATTAAAATTACCTAATGAAGAGTTACAGCTTAATATTCTTAATAAAGTAGTTGAACAATCTCTGAACGTTAAAAAGACTGAAGAGTTAATTGATAGAACATTAAATAGATTAATTGAAGAAGTAAACAAGAAAGATAAAGCAAAGGTAAAAAGATATCTAAAAGATATAAGAATATTTACGAATACTATTAAACAGGCTGTTGATATGATGGAGAGTTCAGGTATTGATATTGATTATAAGGTAAAAGAAGTAGATGATTCTTATGAGATCAATATAGTTATACCTATGAACTAATAAGATAAATATGTACATATTTTTTATCTTAAGAAAGTCCTATTTTCTAAGCATATGAAATAGTAATGTTTTCATGCATCAAGGAAACTTTCCTAACGACTGAAACTTCCTACGGAAGAAGGGGCGTAGCCTCTTTTCTTGTGTGTAATTTATATTTTTGTAATGAAAGGTAGTGTTACTTATGATTAATGCTATATATATTAATGGTGATAAAAATATTGAAGATGCTATTTTTGTTAGGAACAAGGTTTTTGTGGATGAGCAAAATATTGATTATAATATAGTTTTCGATGGTGAAGATAAAGAAGCTGTACATGTAGTTGCATATGAAGATAAAAACCCTGTAGGGACAGGTAGAATGGCTATAAAAGACAATCTTTATCTTATAGGTAGGATTGCTGTATTAAAAGAAAAAAGAGGTAACTATTATGGAGATCTAATAGTTAGAATGCTGATTCAAAAAGCTTTTGATATAGGTGCTGATTTTATAGAAGTCCATTCTCAATTACCAGCAGTTAATTTTTATAGAAAGATTGGATTCGAAGAATGTGGAGAAGTGTATCAAGAAGCTGATATTGACCATATTAATATGCGACTTGAAAAAGGTAAAATGAAGAGAAAATGTAATTGTAAATAATAATATATTAAAATTGCCTCCTTAATCAATAGGGAGGCAATTAATATTTTTAGATTAATATTTAATATATTTTTTATAGAATTACGATTGTATTAATTAAAATAAATATTACAAATGTCTATTATATCGGCAGGCTTTTCTAAATGAGGCAATAGTTTTGTATCATGTACATATGAATATTCTATTGCTGGATTTAGAGTTAAATAGCTGTTGATAATATCTTCTGAGTTACCATTATCCCCCATTAATATATAAATGCTATTGTTAATGTTTTCTACTGCATTATTAATGGAAACATTTAAATACTTGCAACATTTTGAGGCATATAAAAATTTGTTATTTGATCCTTGAAGATGTGAAGCTTCATGGTATATAGTTATATATTTCTTTCTAACTAATTTTTTATTGTAATAAAATCTCTTCCTAAGGTTAGCTCTCAAAATATATTTTGAGCAAGCAATATTATATATTGTTGTTCCTAATATAGGTGTTTCCAATACATATTTCAATAATTTATCCTTTTTACTAGGATTCTTTTGTAGTGATGCTATACTGGCTGGGTTAATGAATAGTAATTTGTCAAATATATCTGGATTTTGATAACAAGCCATAGTAACAAATGATGAACTAGAAGAAGAAGCAATTACATCTGTTTTTTCTTTTATGACTTCATTAATGAAATCAGATATCAATTGAACATATAAAAAAGCCGTATAAGTAATTTTAGGTTTGTCAGATCTACCATAACCAATTAAATCTATTGTATAAACAGTATGATTTGATGATAGGTTTTTAACTATTTTTTTAAATTCATAGTCTGAACTTCCCATATATAAACTATGAATCAATAGTATTGGTTTACCTTTTCCTTGTACAGTATAAAATAATTTACCGAATTTCCACCCATAATAATAACTATTACATGAGAATAGGTTATTCCTGATAGTAGAGGTTATGAATATTATTTTATTTATTAACGAGATTGTAATTAACGATATTAAAAAGTAAAATAGATTTTTTGTATGTTTTTTCACTTGCTTTCTCCTTTCTATTATTTTACCTTATAGGAAAGGTATGTTCTAGCGTTTAAAATATAATTTTATAGTAGTTAATTTATCTTTCCTATTTTTACCATTGTACGTTGAACAAATTCATTATACCACATATTTATATAAGATATAGTATAGAACTTTTTTATTATTGTTTTATAGGTAATACGTCTACTATCTATTATGTAGCAAATTAGGAAAAAATTCAATAGAATTATTTAGAATTTATAAAAACGTAATAGTTTGTTAAATTTTCCAATTAAAATACTGAAAATAATAATATTTTATATTATTATATAACAAAAAATATTATTATATAATATGTTTGAATAAAATTATGTAAAATATTACTAAATTTATTTGTTTTTTATGATCCTATTTTCTGGAACATTTTAACTCCTAAGATAGTACTAATATACGTAATTTGCTTGTATTATAATATACTTTAATGATATAATAATATATCTAAAAGTTTAGGTTATATTTTGTCAGTAGGTGTAAATAAAATGTATAAAAATGTAATGGAAAAATTAGATTCCATAATTAATGATACAAAAGAAATTATAAAAGAAAGAAATAAAGAGATTTATGAAATAAGTTCTTTTATTAAAAAAAGATATGTTGAAATAGAAGATAAATTTACAATTCTAAAAGATGAAGCTAACGACATTATAAATAATGTGGCAACGTTAGAGAAAAAGTTAAATCTTAGTAAAACAAAATTATCCATTATTAACAAAAATTGTCATCTGTATACTGACGATGAAATAACATTAGTTCATAAAGAGATTGAAGACATAAAAAATAGATTGACAATTGAATATGAAAAAGAAATGGAAATAGTTCATAAGAGAGATAATCTGGAAAATCAGCTTAAAACAATTAGGCAAATAGCTGAGAAATCTGATTACGTAAGTAATAATTTGGACTTTGCATATGATATTTTATCTGGTGAACTTAATGAAATCAATAATGAAGTTAACAATATGTATACAAAAGAAATATGGGGATTGAAAGTTATAAAAGCTCAGGAAGAGGAAAGATTAAGAATTTCTAGAGAAATGCACGATGGACCGTCACAGAATCTATCTAATCTTATTCTCAAGACTGAACTATGCATTAAATTATTAGATAAGGATATTGATAGAACTAGATTAGAATTACAGTCTCTCAAATCTATTATACGAACAACTATTGATGAAACTAGAAGGATGATCTATAATCTTAGACCAATGGCTTTAGATGATCTTGGTTTAGTTCCTACTTTAGAAAGATATATAGATAAAATTAGAAATGAAGTAAATTATGATATAACCTTAGATGTGATGAGCGGGGAAGATAATGTTAATTCTATTATTTCTTTAACTTTATATAGAATTGTTCAAGAGGCAATAAATAATGCTAAAAAACATTCTAATGCTGCTAATGTAAATATTAAGCTTAACTATAATTCGGAATTTATTGAATTGATAATAAATGATGATGGTGATGGCTTTGATATAAATAATGTAAAACTTAACATGGAAAATAATAGAGGGTTTGGTATTACTATGATGAGAGAAAGAACTAACTTATTAATGGGTGAATATAAGTTAAAATCTGAGAGGGGAATGGGTACAACAATCTATGTAAAGATACCTATTTTGGAAAGCAAGGAGGATATTAATGAATAACATTAAAATACTTATCGCAGATGACCATTCAATGGTTAGAGAGGGTCTTAAACAATTAATTGAGCTGGAAGACGATATAGAAGTCATTGATCAAGCTGGGGATGGTTCAGAGGCAATTCAAAAGATCATAGAGGGCAATCCTGATGTTGTATTGCTTGATATTAATATGCCTCGTAAGAATGGACTAGAGGTCATAAAATATCTTAACGAGAATAATATTCCAACTAAAACTTTAATATTAACTATTCATAATGAAGTAGAGTATCTGTACAAAGCATTTGAAATTGGTGTTCAAGGATATGTACTAAAAGATTCTGAATCAGATGTTTTAATTAAAGCTATCAGAACGATATATAATGGTGAGTCTTATATACAACCCAATATGGCATCTTTATTATTTAAGAGAATGAATAATACTAGAGAAGAAAAAGAAGTAGGGTTCAATAAGTTAACTAAAAGAGAAATAGAAGTTTTAAAACTTATCACTGAAGGTATGTTAAATAAAGAAATAGCACATAATTTATGTATAAGTGAAAAGACAGTAAAAAATCACGTATCAAATATATTCAAAAAAATCAATGTATCAGATAGAACACAAGCTGCAGTTTATGCAATTAAAAATAATATAGTAGATATTTTTTAATTAGTATTCTTCAATTTGTTCAATGGATTTTTGAGAGATTGAGGAGTAGCTAGATATAAGTTATTGAAGTTTAAGTTAATGAACCTTAATACTAGACAAATAGGTTTATTTAATGTATAATTTTTATAATTCACTTATTGTACTCTCGTCTTCGGTGGACGAGAGTTTTTAATAGTTA
>NZ_BTPU01000055.1:0-74061 GCF_036985595.1 Vallitalea maricola
GCTTCAGCTGCAGAAGTTGCTAAAGAACTAATATTAAACTAAAACTTAAGAGAGGTTAGGGTGTTAATATGACAGGAAAAGAGCGTGTACTTAATATATTAGAACATCAATCCACAGATAAAATACCTTGGGTTCCGTTTGTTGGCGTTCATGCAGGTTCAATAAAAGGTTATACTGCAGAAGAAGTATTAAAAGACGGTAATAAATTATATGAATCATTAATGGAAGCTCATAAATTATACCAACCAGATGGTATTCCTGTAATTTTTGATCTACAAGTAGAAGCTGAAATACTTGGATGTGAACTTGTATGGTCTGATGATTGTCCACCATCTGTAAAAACACATCCTTGTGAAGAAGAAGCAAAAATTCCATGTAAATGTAAACTTCCAACAAAAGAAAGCGGTAGAATTCCTCTTATTCTTGATGTAATGAATAGAATGAAGGAATCAGTTGGTGATACTACTGCATTATATGGTTTGATATGTGGTCCTTTTACACTAGCATCACATTTAAGAGGAAACAATCTCTTTATGGATATGATATTGGATGAGAACTATGTAAAACAGTTAATGGAATATTGTACAGAAGTTTCACTAAAAATGATAGATTTCTATACTGAAGCCGGCATGGATATAATAGCTGTGGTTGACCCACTAGTTTCTCAAATATCACCTGAACATTTTACTACTTTATGTCATGATTCATTTAGTACCATCTTTGATTATATAGAAGTAAAGAATACCAAATCTTCTTTCTTTGTATGTGGTAATGCTACTAGACAAATTGAAGTAATGTGTAAAACTAGTCCAGATTCAATATCTATAGATGAAAATGTTGATATAAAATCAGCAAAAGAAATAACAGATAAGTATAACATAACTATTGGCGGTAATATTCCATTAACAACATTGATGTTACATGGAACTCAACAGGATAATATGAAATATGTTGTTAAAATGATAGATACATTGACACATGATAACTTAATTATCTCTCCTGGTTGTGATATGCCATATGCTGTACCTACTGAAAATATAATAGCCATAGGTCAAACTATTAAAGATACTGATGCAATTCGTGAAATGGTTAAGAACTATGAATCAAAAGATGAGGATATAAATGTTGAGATACCTGATTACAAGAATCTAGAAAAACCATTTGTAGAAGTATTTACTCTTGACTCTGCATCATGTGCAGCTTGTACTTACATGATGGATGCTGCTAATGTAGCTAAAGAACATTTTGGCGATAAAATAGATTTAATTGAATATAAATTCACAGAAAAAATCAATATAGCTAGATGTAAGAAAATGGGAGTTACCAATTTACCTTGTATATATATTAATGGTGAACTTAAATGGTCTTCCATTATACCTAGCAAAGAAGAATTATTCAGTGTTATAGAATCATATCTGTAGAATTCCTTGAGAGTTAAAATATAAAGAGTTATAATGTATAATTATAATCGTATTTTAACTCTCTAACTTTATGTCTAATCGCTTATGGAGGTGATTATTGAATGGAAATTGAATTCAGTAAAATATTGAATAAAAAAGAAGTACTTAATACTATGCAGTGCTATGAGGATAGTACTAATTATAGTGAATACTGCAAAATATATGAAGAAGTAGTTGATAATTCCGTTAAGAACATTACACCAAAAGGATACTATATCATAACAGATAACGATAATTATATTGACAATAATTGTGAACAAGTGATTTTTTGTTTAGTTACTCTAGGTAGTTTTATTGATGAAGAGATAAAACGTTATTTTGATAACAATGATTATCTAAAAGGTATGATGTTGAATACTATAGGTGACCAAATGTTATTTGACATAAGTAATTCTCTATTCAAATTACTGCAAAAAGAGCAAAGTGACAATGGTATCAATCTGACATCAAGAATAGAACCTGGCTCTAGTGAATCAAGTATCAAATTCCAAAAGACTATACTGGATATGATTAATGAAAAAGAATCCACTGACATTACTATAACATCAGGATATATGTTCTCTCCTACTAAGACTTTATCTTACTATTATGGAGCCTCAGCAAATATACCTCCTACTACAGTAGACCACGATTGTAGTAAATGCAGTAATTTGACCTGCCCTTTCAGAAAATATAATTTAATAATAAAACAAGGAACAAAGTCACATAGATATCAAGTGAAAAAAGGTGAAAATCTTTTAAACGTAATTAGACATTATAACTTCCCTATTGAAGCATATTGTGGTGGTAAAAAAGTATGTGGTAAATGTAAAGTAAAACTTTTAAAAGGTAATATAGAATTATCAGATGAAGAAAGAAGATTCCTTACAGATAGTGAGATTGAGGAAGGAATAATTCTATCTTGTTTCCATAGTATTGATAATGATATAACTATAGAATTAAAAGAAGAAGCTGCTACATCAAAAATACAGACTGACTATAAAATTGGTAATATCAAAAACCCAAAATATAAATTACTTAAAATTGATGGGATAATAGAAAGCCCAGATAATAATAAGAGTGCCATAGAACTAATTAATGAGAAGTTAGTGGCAAATTATAAATATTCTCTAAATGCAGTGAAAGGACTATCTAATATAGATAATCTAAAAAAAGATATCTATCTGTTATCTAAAAACAATAAAGAAATACTTAAAGCTGCTGATAATGAAATTACTGCATATGGTGTAGGTATTGATATTGGTACTACTACTATTGTAATTACACTTATAGACCTACTGAAAAATAAAGAAATAGGTATCTATAAAAATGTTAATCCTCAAAAGGCTTATGGCGCAGATGTAATAAGCAGGATTAATTACGCTATAAAAGATAATCAAAACATTCAGACCGAATTGATATGTAATGAAATCAGTTCTGGCATAAAAGCTATTGTTGATAAATATGAATTAAATGAAAAAGATATACTGGAAATTACTATAAGTGGAAATACGACCATGCAGTATCTGTTGACTGGTATAAACCCTTATAAATTATCCATAAGTCCTTTTACAACAATGGACTTATCTCTTAATGAATATTTGTACAGTCAACTATTCGGAGATAATCTGCTTGATTGTACTGTTACTCTATTACCTGGAGTTTCCGCTTACATTGGCTCTGATATAACTGCAGGTTTTTATTATAGTGATCTTATCAACCAAGAAGGAAACATTCTTTTTATTGATATAGGTACCAATGGAGAAATAGCATTGAAGACAAAGGATGATTCTATTATCTGTGCTGCAACTGCAGCAGGACCTGCTTTTGAAGGTGCTAATATTAAATGTGGTATGGGAAGTATTGATGGAGCCATATGCAATATTAGCTTGGTTGATGATAAATTCAAATATGATGTTATTGGTAACAGTACTCCAAAAGGTATCTGTGGTTCAGCCCTTGTAGATATAACTGCCCAGTTGCTTGATACTGATGTAATAGATAATACAGGAAAACTAAATATTGATGAAGTTATACTATACCAAGATAAGCAAACTGAAATAGGATTATATCAAGAAGATATCAGACAGCTCCAACTTGCCAAATCTGCTATTTCAGCAGGAATAAGTGTATTGATAGATGAAGCTTCTATATCCTTTGATGATGTTGATAAAGTTTTTCTAGCTGGAGGCTTTGGCAGCAATCTTAATATTGCTAATGCTATAACAATAGGACTACTTCAAAAAGAATTAAAAGATAAAGTTGAAATTCTCGGTAATAGTTCATTAGGTGGTTGTGTCAAGTATCTCCTAGATGATAACAGTTCCAATAATTTTGATGAAATAAAATCAAAATGTAAATATATCGAATTGTCAACTAATATGAAATTCAACGAAGAATATATTATGAACATGTATTTCTGATATAACAATTACTTTTATATTATAAAGGATGATTTTCATGACAAAAATATATCTCATTACAGGATTTTTAGGTTCTGGTAAAACAAGTTTTCTGCAAAATGTTTTAGATTCCGAAGAAGCTAAATCAGGTGTTTTAATGAATGAATTCGGTTCTATTAGTATAGACAGCTCTGTAGTAAGCAGAAAAGATATGGATATGATAGAGCTTACTAACGGTTCTATTTTTTGTAGTTGCCTAAAAGATAATTTTATAGAAAGTCTTCGAGCTCTTTTAGAAAAAAAACTGGACAATATCTATATTGAAAGCTCTGGGTTAGCGGATCCTGCCAATATGTTAGCTATAATTGACCTATTAAAAAAACAATGTAGTAATGATTTTTCCTATGAAGGAGCTATTTGCATAGTAGATGGCTTGCATTTCATGAAAGAAATAGATATGATGGTCAGCGTAGAAAATCAAATCAAACATAGTAAAATCATTTTAATTAATAAAATGGACTTGATAAATACTGAAAGAGCTGCTGAAATAAAAAATAGGATACGTTCAATTAATGACCAAGCTTCAATCTATGAAATAACTCATGGTAAAATTGATTTTGAATTACTGAAATTTTCATCTGTCATTAATAATCAAATTGGTGAAACTTCAAATACAACTGAAAACAAACCTAAGACCATAATAATAAAGTTGAAAGATAACAATATAGAACTTGAAGCAATAATCAAAGTTCTTAATACTCTAAAAGAATTCTGTTACCGTATTAAAGGATTTGTAACTGTTAAAGATATTACGTATAAGATTGATACGGTAAATGAAAAATTAGATGTTATTCAATATGAATCAAAGGGGTTAGTTGACCAGACATTAGTGTTCATATCAAAAATTGGTGTTGGTATTGTTTCTAAAATACTGAAATCTACTAAAGAAACTCTGAAAGATAAGATTGAAATTATTTCTTAACAATAGGTGTTCCATCAAGGAACGCCTATTATTAATTGTAATCTTATGTATAAGAATATCACTTTTTTATAATATATGTATCGATGTAGGTCAATTATAAAGAAACTGAAAACAATTAATAAATAAGGACGTCACTTTATAGGAACGTCCTCTTATTTATAAATTTTTATAATTAATAGCAAGAATTATTATTTCAATTACACATTTAATTTAATTCAATTCTAATCAAAAAACAAATTCTACATCAGATAACCTACTGTATATTTCATCAATTACTTTCTTCTCTTCTTTCTCTGTATCTGCTATAAATGTAACAGAGAATCTTACAAATGCTCCTGCATCATCCCATGGTACAGTCGATATTAATCTTTCTCTTATTAAGAATTGCGAAAAATCTTCGGCACATTCAAAAGCAATTCCACCTTTTACACCTTTAGGAATCTCAACATATAAATAGAAAGAACCACTTGGTTTTTTTGCATTGAACCCAATCTTATTAAGAACTTCAACAAGCATGTTGTGTCTTCTTGAATACTTCGCTGCAGTCTTTTCAGTAATCTCTGGATGTTCAAGAGCATAGATACCAGCTTTTTGGATAGCTTTGAATTGTCCGGAATCATTATTATCCTTTACAGCCGCAAAAGCACTCACTATTTTTTCATTACCTGCTACAAAAGCAATTCTCCAACCAGTCATATTATAAGCTTTAGATAGTGAATGAATTTCTATTCCTACCTCTTTAGCTCCATCTACACTTAAGAAACTTAATGGTTTGTTTCCATCAAATGTCAAAGCCGCATATGCTGCGTCATGTACAACAATCAAATCATTTTCTTTTGCAAACTTAATAACTTCTTTAAAAAATTCCTCAGTTGCAATTGCTCCTGTTGGATTATTTGGATAGTTTAAATATAGTAGCTTAGCCCTTTTTAATATATCCTTAGGTATGGAATTTAAATCAGGTAAGAAGTTGTTTTCTTGAAGCAGACTTAGATTGAAAACTTCTCCACCAAGCCATTTTGTCATAGTTCCCATTATTGGGTAACCAGGTACAGTCATCAAAGTAACATCTCCCGGATTGATAAATGCCTGAGCCATCATAGCAAGTGCTGGTTTTGAACCTATGGCATGATTAACCTCTGTCTCACAGTTGATATCTTTTACTTGATAAACATCTTCTAAGTACTTTGCAGCGGCTGATTTGAATTCTGGAACTCCATTATCAGCATAATTTCTATTTTCCCACTTGGATGCTTCTTCTGACAATACCTTAACAACACCTTGGTCTGCCATTGAATCCGGTTCACCAACACCCATATCAATGATTTCCATATCTGGATGTTCGCTTATTGCAGCAGCTTTAGCTCTTTTTATTTTTTCAAATTTGTATATTACAGTACTCTTTCCAAATTGATTTCCACCTATTCTGTCTGCTATTAATTCTTGTATATAAGTCTCCATTTAGTTTTCCTCCCGTTTAATTACTATTACTATAATAACCATTCTCCTTCAAATGTAGTTACTGCTTCACCTGACATATAGATATGATTACTCTCTTTATCCCATTCTATTAATAAATCTCCACCTATTAATTTAACAACAGCTTTTCTATCAGTTAAATTATTAAGTACTGATGCTACTAGAGTAGCACAAGCTCCAGTTCCACATGCTAAAGTTTCTCCAGACCCTCTCTCCCATACACGCATCTTAATAGTTTTATTGTCTATTATTTGTGCAAATTCCACATTTACTTTCTTAGGGAATTTTTCATCTATTTCAACTAACTTACCTATATCCTCTACTTCAAAAGTATCTGTATCATCAACATAAGTTATAGCATGAGGATTACCCATGGAAACACAAGTAAATTCAAATGTTTTACCATTAACATCTATCTCTTCCCCAATTACAGGATATTTATCACTAATTACAGGAATATCTTCAGCCTTTAATATTGGTTCTCCCATATCAACTTTTGCATATGTGACCTTTTCATCAACAACTGTCATATCTAGTATCTTGATACCAGCTAGTGTTTCAATTGTTATACTAGTCTTTTCTGTCATCTTATTATCATAAACATACTTTCCTACACATCTGATAGCATTTCCACACATCTCAGCTTCTGAACCATCTGCATTAAACATTCTCATTCTAAAATCAGCTTTGTCTGAAGGCAATATAAGTACTATTCCATCAGAACCTACTCCAAAATGTCTATTGCTCATTTTAATGGATAGTTCAGTAGGATTATCTACTTCTACTTGGAAACCATTAATGTAAATATAGTCATTTCCACAACCATGCATTTTAGTAAATTTCATATTAACACCTCGCTATAATTTATTTTGATTTCTTAATATATTTCGCTTTCATAAAAATAGTGGTTCTAATTACAAATACTATTTTATTATAGCATAAATAATTTTATAAAATCAAGGCTAAATAAGGATTAAATTACTGTACAACTATCTTATGCATTAATAATAGAATAATATTCCCCTAAAAATGTAATACTCTTATAAAAGGTTAAAAATTATCATGAGGAGGAATTATATGGATAGGATAGTTGGCAAAAAAGCTCCTTGCTTTGAAATGGCAACAGCCCTAGGTGATGGAAGTGACTTTGGTAAAGCAAAGCTGGAAGATTATAAAGGTAAATGGTTAGTATTATTTTTTTACCCCTTAGACTTTACATTTGTTTGTCCTACTGAAATTACAGGTTATAGTAAGAAAATAGAAGAGTTCAAGAAACTTGGAGCAGAAGTTTTAGGTGTAAGTGTGGATAGCGAACACTCTCACAAAGCTTGGATAAATGGTGATCTTGGTAAAATTAATTTTCCTATAGCTTCTGATATGACAAAATCAGTTTCAAGGGACTATGGTGTATTACTTGAAGATGAAGGGATAGCCTTAAGAGGATTATTCATTATTGATACAGAAGGTGTGGTAAAATATAGCGTTATACATGATCTTAATGTAGGACGTTCTGTAGATGAAACCCTACGGGTTTTGCAAGCTTTACAAGCAGGTGGTCTATGTCCAGTTGATTGGGCTCCTGGAGAAGATATGTTGTAAATGTACTATAGACTTTGTTTATCAATTAACCCAAGTCCATGGACAGCTTAGTCCAGGTCTTTATATCTAAACAAAGTCTATTTTTCTAAAAGCTATATATAAGATATTGAACAATATTGGATTAATTCTTATTTAATCTCCTGGTGCTACATCCAATATGTTACTTTCTGGAACATTTACATAATTAGGAGGTACTGTTCCGCTTAAGATTCTATCTACTAGAGTTACCTGTTGACATACTGTTACTTTTTCAGATGCAAGAGGAACAACAACCTGCATAGTGGTTTCTATATTAAGCCATACTCTATGATTTATTTGATTTATCCCTGTTGATCTAAATTCCCTATCATAATTTATAGTGGCTGTACCAAAAGGAAGTATTTCTACCTCTATATTAGGACCTGTATTTGCAAATATATTAGACCCTATGAGATTACCAGATGGTATCGGTATAGTTTCATCTGTATATTTATCCACTTCTTCAGATATCTTATTGATAACATCAGCACATATTTCATTTATGGTTATAGTATCAACACTACAAGATACTATCTCCCCTTCTTCATTATAGAAATACGTAACTAACTCATCCGTATTTATCTGTTTCTCTTCTAATGTTTTTCTAACTGCATCATTTATGGACTGTGTAGCTATTGTTTTGATTTTCAACTGTGACATAGCTACTACAATAGGTAATATCTGTTTATCTAAATATGTATATACAAAAATAAAACTAAGACTTATTACTGCTATAAGTATACATATATATGCACCAAAACGTTTTTTCTTACTTCTACTCTTTCTCGGTTTTCTGCCTTTTATATTCCTTCTCATATCTCCTCCTATGTCTATTGTTACATTAACAGCATTTCTTAATCCTTACATAAAGTATATGATAAGCAATAATATTTTGTGTATGTCTACCCATATAAGTTGAACTTATTCAAATGGGTGTATAGATGTCTAAGCTCAATATAATGCAATTTGATATACAGGAAATTTATGTTAATAATATTTCAAGAAAGCTATTGTTAATCCCTATAACCATATTTAATAAAGCCTTTGCAGAATAATTACAAACACAATACAATTTATGAATAATCTGTTAATAAATATTAAATTTATGCCAAAATATATATTTTGCTTTCTATATCTAGTTATATTTGATATAATATCATCTGTATGAAGGAGGAAAATTATGAATTTTAGTAAGGATTCCAACGAGAAAAAGAAAAAAGAACTTGATTCAAAATCAAGTAAAGCCACGAAAAGTGTAAGCACATCTTTTATTAAGATTTTAGTTTTTGCATTTTTGTTACTAATCATTGTAGGTGTTTGTGCTGGTTTAGGGTTCGTTAAATCCATCATTGACTCTGCACCTGATATTAACGTAGAAGATATTGTTCCAAAAGGATACACTTCATTTATATATGATCAAGATGGTAACGAAATCGTTCAATTACATGGGTCTAATGCTAATAGAATATTTGTAGAACTTGATGAAATACCTACTTATCTTCAAGACTCTTTTATTGCTATAGAAGATGAACGTTTTTGGCAACATAATGGAATTGATGTAAAAGGTATTTTTAGAGCTATTTTTACTAACATAAAAGAAAAAAGTTTCAGTGAAGGTGCCAGTACCATCACTCAGCAGCTTATTAAAAATAATATATTATCAACAGAAACAACGCTTCAAAGAAAAATACAAGAACAATATTTAGCAGTACAGCTTGAAAAGAAATCCGACAAGAAAACTATATTAGAGAACTATCTAAACACTGTTGCCCTTGGTAGAGGAACCAATGGTGTACAAGCAGCCGCTAATAAATATTTTAATAAAGATGTAAGTGAATTAACAATTGCTGAATCAGCAGTTATCGCTTCAATAACTAAGAACCCTAGTTTTTATGATCCTGTTACTTATCCTGAGAATAACAAAAGAAGACAAACAAGAATTCTCAAAAAACTCATAGAACAGGAAAAAATAACACAAGCACAATATGATGAAGCACTAAAAGAAGATGTATATAATAATATTCAAATAGTAAACAAAACTTATGCTGGTAATTCAAGTTATTCTTATTACGTTGATGAAGTTATTTCAAGAGTAAAAAATGACCTTATGGTTAAAAAAGGATATACTGAAACCCAAGCATTTAACTTAATCTATCGTGGTGGATTAAGCATTTATATTAATCAAGATACTGATATACAAAAAATAGTAGATGAAACTTACACTAATGAAGACTTTTTTCCTAAGAAAAATGTTGATTACAGTGTTATACTAGATTATTCAGTAACAGTGAAAGATAAAGATGGTAACAAAAAAGACATTAATAAAAACAAAACCTTTGAAACGGACCAAGAAGCTAATGATTATATTGAACAATTAAAGAAAGAATTAACTGGTGAAGGCTATGAGATAGTTGCTGAAAAACCTACATATATACCACAACCTCAATCAGCAATGGTAATCATTGATCAACACACAGGTTATGTAAAAGCTCTTTCGGGTGGTAGAGGTGAAAAAGTAGGAAACCTCACATTTAACCGTGCTACGACTTCTACTCGTTCCCCAGGTTCAACATTTAAAATACTTGCAGCTTATTTACCTGCTCTTGACACAGCTGGTTATACATTAGCTACAGTCATTGATGATGTCCCTACTCAATTTCCAAATGAACCTAAAGGTTGGCCTAAGAACTATGATTATAAGTTTAGAGGTCTTACAACTGTTAGAGAAGGTATATTATATTCAATGAATATACTTGCTGTTAAGACCCTAAATGATATAGGTGTACAAACAGGCTTTGATTATTTACTTAAATTAGGTTTTACAACATTAGTTGATAAGGAAACTGTAAATGGAAAAAGTTTCACTGATAAAGGTCTATCTCTTACACTTGGAGGTTTAACAAAAGGTGTTACCGTATTAGAACTTACTGGTGCATATGCAGCTATTGCAAATAACGGTGTATATATAGAACCTACATTCTATTCAAGAGTACTTGACCATGATGGTAAACTACTTATGCAAAAGGAACCTGTTACAAGAACTGTAATGAAAGAAACAACTGCATTTTTATTAACAGATGCTATGGTAGATGTTGTAAGACTCAAAGCAGGTACTGGTCATAAAGTTCAGTTTTCTGGTATGCCAATTGCAGGTAAAACAGGTACATCCACAGGTGACAAAGACTTAGTATTTGCTGGATTCACTCCATATTATACAGCTGTTGTATGGAAAGGTTATGATATTCAAAAAGAGCAAAGATACTTAAATTATCACAAAAAAATATGGAAAGAAGTAATGCAGAGAATACATGAAGGACTACCTAGAAAAGAATTTGATAAACCTTCAGGTATTGTAACTAAAAAGATATGTACAGAGTCAGGTAAATTAGCTGTTCCTGGATTATGTGATAAAGACCAAAGAGGTTCTACTGTCAGAACGGAATATTTTGCTAAAGGAACGGAACCCACAGAACCATGTGATGTTCATATAAAAGCAACAATATGTAAAGACTCTGGATTATTTGCTACAGAATATTGTCCTGAATCAAGTAAAGTAGAAAAAGTATACATTCAACGACTTGTTCCATTCGTACCAGAAGAATGGGATCCAAGAAGACCACCGACAATTCAGGATAGACAATATGAACTTCCACCTTCAATGATTGGTGAATATTGTAATATTCATGGTCCAGAACCAGAAGTACCAGATATTCTACCACCAGTTTATATAGACCCTAATGGTAATAATAATGACAATACTAACGATAATAGCAATACTAATGATGTTAATTCTGATTTATTTACACCATTTTTACCTAAGGAACATAATAACGACCCAAATAGTGATAACAATACTAATGCAAATCCTTAAAATAAATAGCAGGTAATTTATATATAAATTACCTGCTATTTTTATTAAATTATCAATAAGCTTGCTTTCTTATTAACATATTTATTTACTAATAAGAAATATTATTTTATGTACTAATCAATTTTCATTTCTATAATTTTATTCTAATATAATAGTATTAGAAGCACTATCTCCATTTTTATATACTTTATACCATCCTTTTATCTTATAAACATCATAATTTTCTCTAATATTTATATAGGATTCAGGTAACTCATAAAAAGTGTAACCATCTGTTACAGTTTGATTACCAAAATTTTTAGTATATGTATTACCATTATCATCTTTATACCATATGCGTACTGCAAGTTCTGCTTTATCATATGGTATTTCATTAACTACATCTGAAACATTTAATTCTATAACATAACCATATGCGTAAAGCTGACCATGGAATTCTACACCATCCACTATTACAGAATTACTCTCTATACCTTGAATATCACGTGCAAATACCAAAGAACATGTACCAATATTCATTGTTATAACTAATAATAATAAAATAATTTTTTTACTATGCTTCATAATTTATCCTCCTTCATAATTTGATTAGTACTTATATATAATAGCATTCATAAGCTAAATATTATGTTGAAATTTGTATATAAAATTCGCATAATTTGACATTTAATAAATTAATTAATAAAATTTTGTTTCATTCACTATTCATTATATTACAATTCGGAATATATTTAATAGAACTTCTATTAATTCATATTACTTTTTGCAGTGATATCTAATATAATATTTCTTCATAAAAAACTGTAAGTTTTCCCTTAAATTGTGAATAATAGACTCCCAAAAAAGACAACCTTATAATATAAGAAAAATACCAGAAAACAGTTAAAATGCATTATAAGGAGCTATTATATGAATTATAGCAATCACTCAAAAAGTAAAAGGGAAAAAGAATTAGAATCAAAATCGAATAAAGTAAAAAAATCAATCAGTACATCATTCATACGAATCTTAGTATTAACTCTTTTAATAACCTTTGGCCTCATAATAATAGCTGGGCTTGGTATAACTAAAGCAATCATTGATGCAGCACCAGAAATAGATTATGATAAGGATATTATGCCAAAAGGATATAGAACTTTTATATATGATCAACTTGGAAATGAAATAACCACACTTCATGGAACTGATGCTAATAGAATATATGCATCACTAGACCAAATGCCTGAACACCTGAGGGACGCTTTTATTGCAATTGAAGATGAACGTTTCTACCAACACCAAGGTATTGACCTAAAAGGTATTCTAAGAGCCATCATAAATAATATAAAATCAAAAGATCTAACAGGTGAAGGTGCAAGTACAATAACCCAACAGGTTATCAAAAATAATGTCTTATCAGCTACCCAGACATTTCAACGAAAAATTCAAGAACAATATCTAGCCATAGAACTTGAAAAAAGGGTTGATAAAGATATCATACTGGAAAGTTATTTGAACACAGTTGCTCTTGGGCGTGGTACTAATGGAGTCCAAGCAGCTTCCAATAGATATTTTAACAAAGATGTTTCAGACCTTACTCTTGCAGAATCAGCAGTTATGGCAAGCATAACCAAGTACCCAACTAGATATGACCCAATAGCTAATCCTGAAAATAATCATTCACGTCAACTTATAGTTCTACAGAAAATGCTAGAGCAAGATAAGATTACTGAAAATGAATATAAACAAGCCATAGAAGAAGATGTATATTCCAAGATTGAATTAACTAACAAAAGTACTAATAAGAATTCCCATTATTCTTATTTTGTGGATGAAGTCATTCTTCGTGTAAAAGATGACTTAGTCATTAAGAAAGGTTATACAGAAAAACAAGCCTACGATCTTATATACACAGGTGGACTTAATATATATGTTACTCAAGACATCAATATACAGAACATAGTAGATAAAGAATTCCTTGATGAATCCAACTATCCTCCTAAGAAAGAAGATTACTCTGTTAAGATTATGTATAGTCTTTCAGTAGATAAAAAGGATTCTGGGATAAAACATTATTATAAAGAGAAAGAATTTGATACAGATAAAGAAGCACTGGCATATGCAGAAAAATTAAAAGCTTCATGGATTTCTGAAGGAGATGAAGTAATATCGGAATCAAGCATTCTAGTACCTCAGCCACAAGCCGCTATGGTAATACTTGATTATCACACCGGGCATGTAAAAGCTATCGCAGGGGGTCGAGGTAAAAAACTAGGAAACCAACTATTAAATAGAGCTACACAGACCTATCGTCATCCTGGTTCAACTTTTAAGATATTAGCTGCCTATCTACCAGCCATTGATACTGGTAGATATACATTAGCTACAGTACTGGATGATGTTCCATTTTCATATTCTTTTTCAAAAAATTCTGTACCATGGGAAGTACACAATTGGTATGACAGCAGTGAATACAAATATAATTATAAAGGATTATCAACTGTAAGAGATAGTATTACCTACTCTATCAACATTCATGCAGTAAAGACATTAATGGATATAGGAATAGAAACAAGCTTTAACTATTTATTGAATCTTGGATTTACATCATTGGTAGAAAAGGAAACCATAAATGGGAAAATATACTCTGATAAAAACTATTCTCTAGCTCTAGGAGGCGTTACTAAAGGTGTTAGTTTATTAGAGCTGACAGCAGCTTATGGTGCTATAGCCAATAACGGTGAATATGTTAAACCTATATTTTATACAAAAGTACTAGATCATGATAATAACCTAATCCTTACCAATGAACAACCAAAGCCTGTTAGGGTCATGAAAGAGACAACATCATTTTTATTGACTAATGCTATGACAGATGTAGTAAAAAAAGGTACTGGAACAATTGTAAAGTTCAATAGCGTTAGTATGCCCATTGCTGGTAAAACAGGAACCTCTTCTGAAAAGAAAGACCTTGTTTTTACAGGATATACTCCTTATTATGTTGCCAGTATATGGCAAGGTTATGACACACCGAAAGAACAAGTTTATAAAAGAAGCTATCATAAGATACTCTGGCGAAAAATTATGGAAGGAATTCATAAAGGTTTACCTAGAAAAGAGTTCTATAAACCTAATAATATTGTAACAGCTAAGATATGTACAGAATCTGGTAAATTAGCTAAGTTAGGATTGTGTAATAAAGACCCACGTGGTTCTACCATCATGACTGAATTCTTTGAAGAGGGTACAGTTCCAACTGAGACTTGTGATGTTCATGTGAAGCAAACTATTTGTTCTGTTTCTGGACTTCCTGCTAATAAATATTGTCCTAGCAATAGTAAGTACACAAAAGTATTCATAAAAAGACCCGAACCTCTTGTTCCTTCTAATTGGGACCCTAAACATCCGCCAAGGATACAAGATAGGAAATATGAATTACTGTACAGCACTATCGGTGAATATTGCAATGTACATGGACCTCATGTTAAAAAACCAAAAGTTAAATTACCCACAGATTATATTGATGGTGACCTTGATGATAAAATTAACGAAGACGAAGAATTCATAGCACCAGAAGATAAACCTATTGAAATTGAAGATAAAAATAAAAAGCCATATCTTGATGACGATTACTACTCTCCACCACCATTCATATATCAAGAATAAAAATAGGCTGTCACATAATACATTTTCAGTAATCTGCTTCCATAAGATAGATTTTATTTAACTATCTTAGGAAAAAAATATATTATGTGACAGCCCTTATATTATTTTGTTTTATTTTGTATCTTTTGGCTTAAATAGTACAGCTGCAAGATAACCAAATAATAAAGCCGCTGTTATTCCTCCAGCAGTTGCTGTCATTCCTCCCGTAAAAACTCCTAAAAAACCTGATGTCTTTACCTCTTCTATTACTCCTTTACCTAACGAATAACCAAATCCTATTAAAGGTACAGTTGCTCCTGCTCCACCAAATTCTACAACATATTCATATATACCTAGTCCAGTTAGAAATGTTCCAAGTGAAACATATATAACTAATATTCTAGCAGGCATGAGCCTGGTTTTATCCATTAATATCTGTGCTATTACACATATAACTCCACCTGTAATGAAAACTTTTATATAATCAATCATAATGTCCCTTCTTTCCCCTTACTGCCCTTTATTTTCTATTACAACAGCATGAGCAATACCTGGTATACTCTCACCTTGATAACTACTGCTAGGACTCATCAATGCACCTGTAGGTATAAATAAAATCCTATTAAAAGTACCTTTCGCCATTTCCTTTAGAATATAACCTGTTAGTGTAACTGCAGAACAGCCACAACCACTGCCACCTGCGTGTGTATCCTGTTTTTGTTCATCAAATATTTCAATACCACAATCAGTATAATTCTCTGATAAATCATACCCCTCTTTTTGAACCAACTCTTGCATTAATTTCTTGCCAACTATACCAAGATCTCCTGTTGCAATCAAATCATAATCAGCTGCACATCTGCCAGTATCTTTAAAATGAGTAATTATAGTATCAGCGGCAGCTGGTGCCATAGCTGCTCCCATATTCATTGCATCTTTTACACCAAGATCAACTATCTTTCCAGGTGTAACATGTGTAACTTTTGGACCATTTCCAGTATTACCGACCACAACAGCTCCACTACCAGTTACTGTATAAGTCGCAGTTAATGGCCTTTGATTACCAAATTCCAAAGGATATCTAAATTGTTTTTCTGCTCCACAAAAATGACTGGATGTAGCTGCTACACAATAATTAGCAAAACCACCTTCTACAGCCATAGAAGCCAATATCAGAGATTCTCCCATTGTTGAACAAGCACCATATAATCCGAAAAAGGCTTTTTTCAAGTCTCTAACTGCAAAAGTGCTAGCGGTTAGCTGATTTAATAAATCACCAGCAAAAATGTACCTAATATCATTTTTCGCTATATTAGCTTTATCAACTGCTAAGTTAATTGCTGCATTAAGGATTTTACTCTCAGCCTTTTCCCAAGTTTCTTCTCCCCATAAGGTATCTTCTAATATTTGGTCGAAATATTCTCTTAATAATCCATCTCCCTCTTTAGGTCCTACAATATTGCCATATCCTATAATAGTAGGTGGATTATTAAAAGCTATAGTTTGCTCTCCTACCTGACTACCCATGCTATAATCATCCTTTCAAAATTAAATACTGTAAATTGTACTAAATGTATCTTATCCTACACCCACCATATAATAAACCAATCCTACTATCACTGAAGAAAGCATACCATATAAAATAACTGGTCCAGCTATAGTAAAAATCTTAGCTCCAACTCCAAACACATAACCTTCATTTTTATATTCAATAGCTGGAGATACAATAGAGTTAGCAAATCCTGTAATAGGAACTATAGAACCTGCTCCTGCTCTTTTTCCGATACTATCATATATATCGAGACCTGTTAATAATGCCCCAATAAAAACTAGAATAATACTCGTAAAAGTAGATGCTGTATCTTTGGGAAGTTTTGCTCCATACATTAATAAATCTGTAATTCCCTGACCTATACAGCATATAATACCACCTACGACAAAAGCCCATATACAATTTTTTAACAAACTAGCTTTTGGAGAAGTTTTATCAACTAATTTCTGAAACTCTTTTTGCTTCTCATTAATATTTTCCATAATAAATATCCTTTCCTACCTTTCTACTTTAGCTTATAAAATCCCGGTATGATAAAGTATAGTAATGAACCAATTAATTTACCTATTGCTAATGATACTATAAAATATGCCATCCCTAATTTTATATTAAACCGCCTAGTTAAAATAGGTATTACATCTAATACTTCTGCTAAAGAAACCGCTAAACACCCTATAAATATACCAGTAAAAAATCCATATATTATCCCTCCAGCATTCCCTATGAGTAATTCAAAATCCAAAATCATAACTAATGTTCCAAACATTCCACCAAACATAATGGAATCTTCATACATCCAGATATATTTTTGTGTTGCTGTTTTCTGTGCTAATCTAGGAACAATTCCAATAATAGCTATAAAAGCAAAGACTCCACCTGCTATAACTACCCCGCCGCCAAATCCAATTATTATTAATAATAGATATTGCAAAAACATTATTCCTTATTCCCTTCATCACTAAGATTTTCTATTATACAATCTTCAACATCTCTTTCATACAATCTCATCTCTACTTCTATTGGGGTAGGATCATCTGTTAATTTTTTTGAAGAGAAATGATTAAAAAATACAATTATTCCTACTGCCAAACCTATTGAATATGGTATCTCAATAATTAGAGGGTTAAGATTTTCTTCACCCAAGAATAAACTATATAATCTCACAAAAACATCTGGTACAGCTGCATCTGTATGAAAAGTCATTATTGCAATACCACCACCAGTAAACAGGATAATACAAACAAATATAACCTTGAAGATGTTAATTATGTTCTTATATTTACAATCTTTCTTTTTAGGTCTATAGGATATTATAATATCTTCTTCGCCTACATTGTGGATTAGTATATTTTCGAACACTTTTTGTATTTCTGTAATTACTGTAATTATTGATAACAAGTAATTCTTTTTTTCATCAGAATCTATAGTAAAGACTATTATATTTTTTATCTTATCGATAACATCTTTTCTACCTTCAATATCAGCAATATCATTAATGATAATATCTTTTTTACCTTCAATACTTACCTTTTTACTAGCTTTAATATATACGTTATTCATCTAATCACCCTTTTTTATTAAAGGTACGATTAACAAATGTTCCCTGATATGTTATATCTGTTTCTTTATTTAAGTACATATAAGTCATAACAGATACTAATACTAATACAAGCATAATAGCGATTATCAATATCCTTTTATACTTCATTAAATCACCTCTTTATAATTTTATACATTACTAATATTTTTTGAAGTATTAACCATAACTATTCTGGTAATTACAAGAAAAGTAACTTTTTTCATTATAGAATTCCAAAAAAAACCTATGATCTAAAATCATAGGTTTGGATAAGATAAACTTATATTTTATCTTCCTTAATGGGAATGAAAAATACAAATAAACAAATATATGATAAGGGTAATTCTTCAAATAATTACTCTATTTTACGATAATTTTTCACGAATCTGAGTTAAAATCTTTTTTTCTAACCTAGAAACTTGTACTTGAGATATACCAATCTTCTCTGCTATTTCTGTCTGAGTTTTATCTTTATAATATCTTAGTATAATCAACTCCATTTCTTTTGGAGATAATTGACTAATTACCTGACGTAAAGCTATTTTATCTATCATCACTGTGTTTTCATCTGTGTTTTTTTCAAGTTTATCTATTAGGAAAATAGGATGACCATCTCCTTGATGAATGGTTTTATAGAGAGATTCTACTTCTGCATTAGATTCAAGAGCCATTACGATCTCTTCAACTGATGTACCTATCTCATGGGATATTTCTTCTATAGTAGGTTCTCTACCTAATTTCTTATTTAATAGATCTTTATTTATACGTACTCTATTAGCTACTTCTTTTAATGATCTACTAACTTTAATCATCCCGTCATCTCTCATAAATCTTTTTATTTCTCCCATTATCATAGGAACTGCATAAGTTGAGAATTTTACATTATAAGATAAATCAAATTTATCAATTGCCTTTAACAATCCAATGCTACCTATTTGAAATAAATCGTCCAAATCGTACCCTCTATTAGAAAATCTTTTTACAATACTCCAGATCAATCCAATGTTTTCTTCTACTATCTGTTCTCTTGCGTTTTGATTTCCCTGCTGAGATTTTTTTATAAGTTCTAGTGTTTTATCCATATTCAACACCTTCTCAAAGCTTTTCTAGACTCTCTAGCTTTTTCCTCATAATTATTTTTGATCCAACACCCACTTTAGACTCTACTTCCACTTCATCCATAAAAGTTTCCATGACTGTAAATCCCATTCCCGAACGTTCTAATTCAGGTTTTGAAGTAAACAGGGGTTCACGTGCTTTATCAATATCACCAATACCTTTTCCAAAATCTTTTATTTCTATATATACTTTATTATCCGTAATTTTGCAATACATATAAACTTTTCCATCATATTCTTCATAGCCATGTATAATTGCATTGGTTACAGCTTCTGAAACAGCTGTCTTAATATCCGATAATTCTTCAAGTGTTGGGTCCAGTTGAGCCACAAAAGATGCAATTACCACTCTTGCAAAAGACTCATTTTGTGATTTACTACTAAACTCTATTTTCATTTCATTTTCGTACTTCATAATATCCCCCTTTATTATTACCATTATTTGTTATTTTTATATATTGCACTTAAACATTTATACACCAATTTTAATAAGTTCAATATATTTCCCTTAATTATTTAAGTCGAAAATAATCGTTGGCTCTATAACAATTATTTAATTCAACTTATTTATATTAAACATATAATCAAATATATCATTCAGCTAATATTAGAAATATTTTTTAGTGCTTGGTCTACACTATCATAACTATTGATTATTCTATATAAACCTGATAATTTAAAGATTCTATCCATTCTAGTATTTACGTTGGTAACAACAACATTACCTCCCATATTTTTAATGTTCTTATACCGCCCCATTATAACCCCTATTCCCGAACTATCCATAAACTTGGTATTGGAGAAATCAAATATGACACACTTAATATTATGCTTTATTATAAGCTTATCAATCTTATCTCTGATTATTTCTGCATTATGGTGATCGAGTTCTTCTGAAACATTTACAATTAAGTTTCTCTTTACAATTTTACATTGGGTAGACACTAGATTACCTCCTCCTGTAAATATTTTACATATTTTTATAAATTCTCCATTTATTTCCAATTTCCTTTTTTTATTTGTAATTTTTTTTAAAATAAGGAATATATTATATTTTGTTTTGACTATTATCTTTTTAACCCAATATATTATTGTATAAAAAAACTGTTCCATAATATTTTTTAATAATCAATTGATAGATTAATACTCCATCGAAATGTTTACCATAAAAATTATTATGAAACAGCTCCTTATTTTATATTTTTAATTTTTTAATTGATTTAAATAATTATTTGACCAAGTCTTGAAGCTTGATTTTGGATATTGATCAAGCAATTTCTGGAATAAATCAATTGCCTCTTTGTTATTACCCAATAATTGATGACATCGTGCCTCATAATAAAGCAAATCATCTGCAAAATAATCATCACTACTTGCAAATTTTGTAGCAGTTTTAAAATAATCAACAGCCTCATTGAGATTTTTTTCTACTACAGGGCTTTTACCTCTGCTATATAATCTTGAGCCCTCAGTAAATGCATTTTTTGCTATGGCAGGATATATCTCCTGTCTTAACTTATTATATAGTTGTTTTGAAGTAGACGTCAAATTCTCTAGTTTAACAACATATAATTTATTAGCTGCTGCTACTTTATCATTGTCTAGATAGAATGCCACTGCATTTTGAAGATTTTCCAACGCTTCATAGTTAGCTGCTTTTTCTTCATATTGTTTAGCAAGCTCATTTTTCTCATCTAAATCTAATTGTAATTTTTCCTTATCACTATTAAGAGAATCTAATAAAGTATCATATTCATTTTGCTTAGTTAATATCTCTTTTCTTAGGTTATCAGCTTCTTTTGTTTTGTTTTTTACTTTTCCTGGTACAATTAAAAATACTGCAACTAGAAGTCCAATGACAACACCAAAAATTACATAGCCGAACTGCAATACTGATGGATTAATCCTGCTTTCCCTTTTAGGTTTAGCCTTAATTGAAAAGCTTTCTGGTTTTTTATCAATTGCATATATCTTATCTTTTTCTTTCGATTCTTCTGGATCTTGTGATGTTATTTCTTCATAATACTTTAATGCTACATAATTACTTTTATCAATAGATAAAACTTTTAATAATATTTTTTTTGCCTTTGCTAAATTATTGTCATGTATGTAACAAAGTGCTAACAAACAATAAGCTTTTACAAAATTAGGATTAAGACTTATTACTTTTTTAAGTTGTATAACTGCTAAATCTTCACTTTTCTGTTCAATGTATTTCAATGCCTGATTATATTTTTTAACAGCAGAATTGATTGTATCTAATTTGTGTTGATTGTGATGAATTTTTTCAATATAATAATCAGCAATATTATTATCTTTTTGTATGTTTTTACTTATTACCCACTGTTGCAGTGCAGATACAACTTCACCGATCTCAAAATATATAAGTCCTAATAAATTACGGGCATCTATATTGTTTTTATCTAATTTTAAACTTCTTTTCAGTAAGCTGATAGCACCAGTAAGATCTCTAAGCTTAGCAACTTGCAGACCTTGATTATATAGTAATTTTGAAGTATTCTGAATTTTTTCATATATATCAATTTTCAATCCACAATTAGTACATGTATACTCATCATTTAATTCACTACCGCATTTTAGGCATAATCTACTCATTATTATCTCACCACTCTACTTATCATCATTTTTTATTTCTCTAATCATTTCTTGTAAAATATCGGACACATCTTTTGAATCATAAGCATATATTGATTCTTCTGCTTGCTCAATTTCCAGGCATGGTTTAAATCTTTTAATTTCTTCTTCAAAATTAATCATATTGGTCCTCCTCTTTGATTTTACTTTTAATATAGCCAACCAGATATAATGAACCGATACAACATACCATTCTACCTTCCCTACTTAATTGCATTGCATAATTAACTGCATCATCTATGTTAGCTATTGGACAAATATTATCGTAACCTAACTTTTCACAGGATTCCTTAAGTAGATTAACGTCTGTTGCTCTATCACTATCTATCTGAGTCAAAATCATCTTATTTATATTATTACATTTTTTCAGTTCACTAATCATTTCATTATAAGGTTTATCTTTTAAACTAGCATATAAAACGTTGATTTCTGTATTATTATATAAATTATTAATATTATTTACAAACATGCTGATACCCTGGGCATTATGTGCTCCGTCAATTAGCATATTGTCCATTACATATTCCATTCTACCTGGCCACTTGAATTTTTTTAGACCCTTTAATATAGATTCTGTGTTTAGATTCATACCTTCATCAATTAACACTTCAACAGCGGTAAGTGCAATGGAAACATTAATAATTTGGTAATTTGCTATAGTATTTAAAAAAACTTCTTCATAATTATAATACTTGTTATTTATAGAAAAATCAATGTTTTTCTTGGTTCTTTTTAAAATACTATAGTGAAAATCATTGTAACTATAAAGTTTCGATTTTTTATTTACACATTCGACATTTATTGTGTCAAATATCTCTTTTTTATCATAATATAAAACTGTAGGTCTACCTTGTTTAATTATACCTGCTTTTTCTTTTGCAATTTCTTCTATAGTATTTCCAAGAATAGAGACATGGTCAAGTCCTATTGATGTTATTATAGTTAGTATAGGATTTTCAATTACATTGGTTGAATCTAGTCTGCCTCCTAAGCCTGTTTCTAGGATTACATAGTCTACGTTATTATTGTTATAATATACTAATGCTATGGCTACTAATACTTCAAAAAAAGTTGGATGGTTGAAACCGTTTTCTACCATATAATCTATTTTTTCTTTAATTAGGGTTAATATGTTTGTTAGGTCGTCGTTGCTTATGTTAGTGTTGTTTATTTTTATTCTTTCGATTATTTCTATAAGGTGTGGTGATGTGAATAATCCAGTTTTGTAGCCATGTTCGCATAGTATGTATGAGAGCATGGTACATACAGAACCTTTTCCATTTGTTCCTGCTACGTGTATGAATTTTAGGTTATTTTGGGGGTTATCTAATAGTTTCAAGAGAGTTTTTATGTTGTCGAGTCCTGATTTTACTCCGAATTTTGGTATATCAAGTATATATTGTACAGCTTCATTATAGTTCAAGGGTTAATACCTCCAGGGATTTATATTAAAATACATAAGTTCGATGTATATAGTTGTATTTTTCGACTTATTTTTATGATTAAATTCTATATAAATGTATCATATAAGGTTGGGAGTTTCAATAGTAAAATGAGTGGGTTAATTTAGTATGTGGGGGCAGGTGGTATAGGACTCGTTTTACTTGCCTTACTCCAAGGAACGGTCTGCGTAAAACGAGTCCTATACCACCTTTTTATTATGTACGTCAATTCAAATATTTCATTGTAATTAGTTTTTAGGAGTTCTTAGTAACCTCCCTATTCTATTTGTGATGTGTATCTTAATGGGAATTGTGTATAATGTTGCTGAATTAAAATACAGTGTAAAGTTTACTTGACATCAAATGTAAAGCGTGCTATACTTTTGGTGTGGTAAAGTTCACTTTACATTTATTAAGAGGTAAGTATTATTTTTTACTAAAGGAGGTATTGAATGGAGAATCGGATAAGGGAGTTGAGAGAAGAGTATAAGATGACTCAGCAAGAGTTGGCTAAAAAGGTGGGGGTATCAAGACAAACTATAATTTCTTTGGAGAATGGTAGGTATAACCCATCTATTAATCTGGCTTTTAAGGTTTCTAAGGCCTTTGATAAATTGATAGAAGATATTTTTATTTATAATGAGGAAGAAGATTAATTAGTTGAAGGGAGATATTTTATGAATAAATATGTTAAGAATGAGATTAAAAAGTCATTTGCTTTTATTTTAGGTGGTATCATCATTGGTGTGCTTGGTTATTTCCAAGATGGTAAGGATCAAAAAAGTTTGTATGCTCTTTGTTTAGCATTTACAATTATTGGAATTGCTCAAATAGCAATTTATCTATCGGTTAGAAATAAACCTGAATACGTTGATAGAATTAAAGCTGAAAAAGAAGAACGAAGTGTTTTTATACGTGATAAGGCAGGCAAATCTGCTTTTTGGATTACATTTGGTGCAATAGCCATATCTAGTAATCTTAGCTATTTTACAAAATTGACTGTTGGTGAGTATGGAAATATTATCCTGATTTTAATGTGTATCGTTTATTTTTCATTTTTCTTTTATAATCTAAAGAAATATTAGAACTTCTACTGGCTCAAGAGTGGCATATAAGTAAGAAGGGGCTGTCTGATAATACATTTTTCAACGTCAATATCAAGGAAGCTAAACCTAGTCTATCTTCCAAAGCTTTTAGCCATCTCCAAAAAATGTATTATCAGACAGCCCCTTTATTGCACAGCCGTTGTCTGTTTTACTTACTTTTTTATTTATTTGGCAATCAAGTTATTTAATCTTTCTTTTACTTGTTCCATCATACTTGAATATTTTTCAAGCTTCGCTTTTTCTTCGGCAACTACTTTTTCAGGTGCTTTGCTAACAAATCGTTCATTAGCTAATTTTTTATTTACACGGTCTAATTCACTTTCAAGTTTCTTTTCTTCAGCTTTCAATCTTTCTATCTCTTTTTCAATATCTACAAGTTCAGCGAAAGGCATAAATATAGTTGCATCTTCTATAACAGTCGATACTGCGTCATTATCAATACCGTCTTTGTTGTTTTGAATAACTACTTCGTTAGCATATCCAAGTGTTGCAAAGAATACTTTTCCTTTTTGGAATGTATTTCTTACTTCTTCTTTATCGGATACAACAAAAACTTTTGCTTTCTTTGATGGTGGTACGTTCATCCCCGCTCTTACATTTCTAATACTTCTTACAGCTTGTTTAATCAATTCGATTTCTGATTCTTCTGCTGTAAAATTCCATTCTTCTTTAAATTCTGGCCATTCAGAAACCATAATGGATTCTTCTTTATCTTGAATGAAAGTAAATATTTCTTCAGTAATGAATGGCATATATGGGTGTAATAGCTTAAGTGATGTTATTAATACATTTTTAAGTGTCCATAATGCGGCTGCTTTGGTATCGTCATCATCATTGTATAATCTAGGTTTTACCATTTCAATATACCAATCACAGAATTCTTCCCAGATAAAGTCGTATAATTTTGCTACAGCAATACCCAACTCATATTTTTCCATGTTTTCTGTAACATCTTTTACTAAAGTATTGGCTTTAGATAGTATCCATCTATCTGCTGGTGTCAATTCATCTAATGCTACTTCTCTTTCTTCTATATTTTCAAGATTCATTAATATAAATCTAGATGCATTCCATATTTTGTTGGCAAAGTTTCTACTTGCTTCAACTTTTTCATCGTAATAACGCATATCATTTCCAGGTGCGTTACCAGTCATTAATGTCAATCTTAGAGCATCTGCTCCGTATTGCTTAACTACTTCTAATGGATCAATACCATTTCCAAGGGATTTACTCATTTTTCTACCTTGTGAATCTCTCACAAGACCATGTATAAGTACTGTATCAAAAGGTACTTCACCCATGAATTCCATTGAAGAGAATACCATTCTAACTACCCAGAAGAAAATGATATCATATCCTGTTACCAATACATTAGTTGGGAAGAAATATCCTAATTCATCAGTATTCTCAGGCCAGCCAAGTGTTGAGAAAGGCCATAATGCTGAACTGAACCATGTATCAAGTGAATCTTCATCTTGATGGAACTTGGTACCAGAACATTTAGTACATTTTTCAGGTGCTTCTTTACTTACAATGATTTCTCCACAATCTTCACAATAGTAAGCTGGGATACGATGTCCCCACCATAACTGTCTTGATATACACCAGTCTCTAATATTTTCTAACCAATGTAGATATATCTTACCATATCTCTCTGGCACGAATTTTAAATCACCAGATTTTAGAGCTCTGATTGCAGGTTTTGCCAATTCTTCCATCTTAACAAACCATTGTTGTTTTATCATTGGTTCAATAACGCTTTTACATCTATCATGCATCCCTACATTATGTGTATGTTCTTTAACCTTTACAAGTAATCCTTGTTCATCTAGGTCTTTTACCATTTGTTTTCTTGCTTCGTATCTATCTAATCCTTGATATTTTCCACCATTTTTATTGATGGAACCGTCATCATTCATTATATTTATCTGTTCTAGATTATGTCTGAGTCCAACTTCAAAGTCATTAGGGTCATGAGCTGGTGTAATCTTAACTACTCCTGTTCCAAATTCCTTATCTACATACTTATCTGCTACTACAGGTATTTCTTTATTAACTAATGGTAGAATTACTTTTTTACCAATAAGATCGCTATAACGTTCATCGTCAGGATGTACAGCTACTGCAGTATCTCCTAGCATAGTTTCTGGTCTTGTTGTTGCAATCTCAACAAAATCATCTGAACCTACTATGGGATATTTAATATGCCAAAAATGTCCATTTTTTTCTTCATGTTCAACTTCTGCCTCTGATATTGTAGTTTGACAAACTGGACACCAGTTAACTAACTTGGAACCTTTGTAGATATAACCTTTGTTGTAATACTTGATGAATACTTCTTCAACAGCCTCAGATAATCCTTCATCTAGAGTAAATCTCTCTCTGTCCCAATCACAAGATGAACCTAATTTCTTAAGCTGATCAACTATTACTCCACCGTATTCTTCTTTCCACTGCCAAGCTCGTTCTAGAAATTTTTCTCTTCCGATATCTTCTTTAGTAATTCCTTCTTCAGCCATTTTCTTAACAATTTTTACTTCTGTAGCAATACTTGCATGGTCTGTTCCTGGTTGCCATAAGGCACTATGACCCTGCATTCTTTTGAACCTAATAAGAATATCCTGCATAGTATTATCAAGAGCATGCCCCATATGTAGCTGCCCTGTAATGTTTGGTGGTGGAATCACAATGGAAAATGGTTTCTTAGTTCTGTCTACTTCTGCATGAAAATATTTCTTGTCCATCCATTTCTGATATAATCTTCCTTCTACCTTAGAAGGATCGTAAGTTTTATCTAAATTTTTAGCCATAACTTGCCTCCTATATATTTTTTAAAATTATTTTTAGTCCCTTTGATAAAGATTGCATGATTATCTATAGTGGTAAAATTAAATTTAACTAAATAGTACAATTATTATTACACCAACTACTACTAATAATGCTCCAATTATTCTAGTAACAATAGTTCCGTTATTCAACAACGCTAAGAATTCCTCATTATCGTTCCTATTAGGATTATAATCTAATTTCTTCTTATTCCTTTTATACATAAGCTTTGCACCATAAAAAATAATTGCGCCAACTACTACTAAAATAATGCCTATTATTTTCATTTAATCACCTCATCAAAAATAGTTTCCTAAAAATAAAAAAATCCCATCATCCCCTATAAGGACGATAAGACCGTGGTACCACCTTAATTCTTAAATGTATCAGCATAGCTAATACCAAATAAGCACTTAATAACCATTAACGGAGTCATCCGATCTATCCTACTGTAGTTTCAGATAAATTGCTAAAAAGCTACCTTCTGTTTGTCATATCATAGAAAATTTCTCAGCTACCTGAACTAAGTTCAAAGTAATTTTCCTCTCTGTAAGCCGTATCAAACATACTCCTCTTTCTCACTGCATTTATACTATCTATTACTAATTATATTATATGGTATTATAATATTTTTTGTTTGTCAAGGCTATTTTATTTTTATCTTTTCCTAACATATATAATAAAATTTCAAAACAATCAATTTTGCTACTAAGAAGAAAAAAAGTTTTGTGAATATACCACAATTGCTATAAAGCAAAACTCTTTTTCTGACTTGCTTGCATCAATGTAATAATCTTAAAATAATAAATTTATAATTATATAATTACATCATCAATAATCTTAGTTATATCCTTTTCATTAGTAGTATCATTATTCTTGACATCAATCAGTATTTTGGTTATAAGCTGTATTTCATTATTATATTGTTCCAAAGTATTTTTTAGAGTTTTTTTATCCTGCTTTATCTTTTCCATGCCAGTGTGTCTATTCTCTTTATTATAATATATATCAATGTTATCCAAGATATAGTTAATTGATTGGATACCATGTTTTTTAAGTACTCTTTCAATATCATCTTCCAAAATAATTATATTGCCTGATATTTTATGTATATTACTTTTATCTTTTTTATTTTGCTGAAATTGTTTCCATCTATCTTCTAACATATCTCCACTTTTAACGTTATATTTATTATATTCATAAGCAAGGAACTGTTCATTATTAACATATTTCAGTTTAACTTTATTCAGAAGCTCAACTGCCCTATGCATCAATAAATTATTTTTCTTAATTTCATGTATGACATATCTTCTGAAAATATATATCCACAAACTAAAAAATCCGATAATAACAATCATAATTATTGAAGGAATAAAAATATCAACATCATTATTAATATACATAAAACTTAATATCAATGTAGAAAAAGCAAAAATGGTTAATAACCCAATCATCAATATCTTAACAAATTTCTGTGCCTTAATTAATCTATCTTTACCATAGAGCAAATCACCTTTTTCTCCCTCAATATATGTAATATCATTTTTGACATCTCGTTGTCGTTGTTCAACACTTTTTATGTTCTTAATTACATCATTTATATTTTCCTCATAATCCTGAAGATAATCAAATTGTTGTCCTGCCCCCTTTATTCTATCCACATATTCTACTTTATCATTTTTAATAGCAATATAATTATTAGAACAATTCTCAAATTCTGCTAATTGCTTTTTATTCATTTTTTCAATCTGCTGAATACTGGTGTGAATCTTATTCAATCTATCATATTCTGCTATTACCTGTTCTTTATCCTTATACGTATTTTTCAGTTTGTTACACAATTCATTTGTATTTTCTACATCATTATAAATATTATTGATATCGACTCCAAGATAATTTCTTTCATCAATATCAGCAATAACTTTTTTGGTAAATATGTTCTTTAAGTTTGCTATTAGTCCCATTTAGTTACCTCTTTCATTTTCGGCATTATGATTAACAGTAAATCAGATAATTGCATAATAACTAAATGTAATTATGCAGTTATCTAAAATAAATATTATTTTAATCCTCTATATATTTATTATATTGTTCACCTAATTAAGTGTCAAGAATAGTGTCAATTAATGTTTATTATTTCAGATATTGGTAATACTAATTTTTATTGGTAATACTAATTTTATTAATAGGTAATATTAAATAATTGATTAAAAGGTGGAATTATGTATAAAAAAATAATTTGTATTTTTCTTATACCTATAATATTAACTACAGGTTGTTGGGATTCAAAGGATATTAATGATAAAGCAATAATTATTTCAGTAGGTGTTGACTATGTAAACAATCTCATAGAGTTTACTGGTGAAATTGTAAAACTTACTAAGACATCACAAGATACTGAAACTAGATATGAAACTCCGGGTGTATATAATATGTTAGCATATGGTAAAAACTTTGAAGAAGCTAGAGTGAATCTTGATTCAATAAATCCTTTTGATCCCTTCCTAGGAGCATGTCGAATTGTTATGTTTAGTAAAAATTATGCAAAACTTGGCATAGAATCCTACTTAAATAGAGTCGATAGTCTATATGATTATAGGAAAACAGTACTTACTGTAGTTACTCGTGAACCACCTCAAGAAATATTCAATATTAAGACAGATAAAGCCATAGCTATTGGTTTTCTCGTAGATAATTTACTAGTACAATTAGAAAAAAAAGGAAAATGTATATGTCCTGATGTAGGTGATTTACTATCTGATATTGCTTTTGGATCATTAGGATACATCATGCCATATATTGGTAAAGAGTTTAATGATATTAAGTACTTAGGATTCGCAGTATTAAAAGATTCTAAATTAATTGATATTATTGATATTGCTGATACGAACCCACTATTATATATATTAGCCAAAAATCCTATATTAGTAGAACTAATACCTAACCCCATAGATAATAAAAATAACTATTCATTTCGAACTAGTATTGGTAAAAGAAAGATTTCAACAACTTATAAAAATGATACTGTTATTATTAATATTAAGCTTAATTTAGAAGCCGAGTTAAGGTATCAATATCATATTAAGAAAATAACAAATAACATGATCAGAGACTTAGAAAATAAAATATCCTCAAAGGTCAGTAATGAAATTTTTAATATGATTACTAAAGCCCAGAAAGAATTTCAATGTGATATCTTTGATTTTGGCAAAAAATTTAAATCTGAGCATTATCATCAATTCAAAAAAATAAATTGGGAAGATGCCTTTTTAACTGCCAAAATAAATGTTACCACTAACACCAAAATAATTAACAAGAACTTAAAAAGTGGTGAGAAAAAGGAGTGAAATTATTGAAAGATACACTTACTAACAAACAAATAGCCTTTATTGTTTTTGGGGCTACTGCAGGATATGCTATTATTTCACTTCCTAAAAGTATTGGAGAAACAGCAGGGACTGGCGGTTGGATTTTCATTGTTATTGGTATTTGTACGATGATTATATCCAGTTATGTCATTGTTTATTTAGGACATAGCTTTCCGAATAAAACAATCTTTGAATATATGCCCCTTCTTACCGGAAAGATCATCTCCTCTTTAATAATAATCATCATTATTATATATGAAATTATAGCATACTCCTTTATCATTCGATTAACAAGCGAAACAATAAAACTTACCATGTTAATTCAAACACCTGTATGGGCATTAGCTGTATTAATCGGAAGCGTTGCATTTTATACGCTAACAAAAAGTTTAATAACTCTAGGGAGAATTGCAGAAATATTTGGATTAATTGTTATTATATGGGCAATAGCTATTACTATAACTATTTTTACACAAGGAAATCTAACCAATATTAAGCCCATTTTTGAATTCAGAGATATCGACTATATTGAGGGTCTGTCAGTTGCTGCATTTTCCATGGTAGGAATAGATTTAATAACTGTCATACCCATCAATAAGGCAAACAAAAAACTTTTTCGGCATGTACTAATTATTTTATTAATCGTATGTTTAATATATGTACTGATTATTGAAAGCTGTATCTCTATTATGGGAATTGAAAATATTGTACACTATGATGAAACTCTTTATGCTACAGTTAGAAGAATTGAACTGGCTGATTTACAATTTTTAAAAAGATTAGATAGCGTTTTTATAATCGTATGGCTTATGGCTGTATATTGTTCCATACTATATGAGGCTTATATAGCAACTACCCTTTTTTCCAAATTAGTTAAAGGTAAAAAGAACAATATACTTTTGCTTACATTATTTTTATCTTTAATCGTATGCCTTGCACCACCAAGTATCGAAATAACGAAAAATATTCTACGCTATGCCAGTTACGTAGGTGTATTTATTAATGTGATTTTACCGTTTATATTATTAATATTACTGATTATTAAAAAACATCGAAAAAAAATTTCTACAGAGATTAGTAAAAAATATTATAAGGGATGTCATATAAATGAAACTTAACAAATATAATCATATACTTAATCCAGAAAAATTAAAAGAAGTAAATATCACCTCAAGATATCTTTCTGTGAATAATACCACGGTTATTATACTCTATATTCAGCAACTCACTGATAGAGCTGAACTTACATCAAATATTATTAAGCCTTTATTACTAAATAGTAGTCGAAATATCACCATTGCTAAGATTATAAGCTCAGTTATTTATATGGATGACGTTATGACAGACAATAATGAGAATAAAATAATTGACTATATTCTAAAAGGTCAGTCTGTTATTATAATTCCTAGTGACGAAAAATATATCGTTGCAAATACTTTGAAAATTGAAAAACGACAGGTACAGGATCCTAACATTGAAAGTACGATAAAAGGTGCAAGAGATGCATTTACTGAAAATTATAATGATAATCTCTCTTTAATTCGTTACCGGTTAAAAGATCCACAGCTTAGAATTGATGAATTTACTGTTGGGCAAAGAACCCATACAACTGTTGCTGTCATCTATATTAAAGACATTGCTAACGATCAATTAGTTCATTCAGTTAAAACCAAAATTTCCAAAATAAATATTGATGGTATATTAGAATCGGGCTATATTCAAAAGTTCATTATAAATAAAGCTTATAATTTTTTTCCCCAATGTGGAATTGTTGAACGTTCTGATACTGCATGTGCCAATATTCTTGAAGGTAGGGTAATTATTCTTGTAGAAGGTGGAAATCTGGCATTAGTTGTACCCAAAACTTTTATTGAATTTATTGATGCTGGTGATGATCACTATGACAATATTTATGTTAGTATGTTTTCAAAATTTATACGTATTTTGTGTTTTAGTATTTCCATATTTCTAACCTCATTATATGTGGCAGTAGTCAGCTTTCATCCAGATAGTCTACCGCCTCTATATATTATAAGTCTAGCTAGTTCAAGAGCTGCTGTACCTTTTAATGCCGCTTTGGAAGCATTTTTAATGGAATTAGTGGCAGAAATTCTTAGAGAGGCTAGTATAAGACTACCTAAGCAAATAGGTCCAGCTATTGGTATAGTAGGAACTATCGTTATTGGTCAAGCTTCAGTTAGTGCAGGTTTAATTAGTCCCTTATTAGTTATCATTGTATCTCTGTCTGTAATGGGGTCATTTGCGACTTCTGATTATTCCATTACCAATATTATAAGGATTCTAAAGTTTACGATGATTATTATAACTAGTATTTATGGATTAGTTGGTTTTACAATGGGAATGATTCTAATAGCTGTTAACATTATTTCTATTGATATATTTGGTGTATCCTATGTTGCGCCTTTATCACCATTAAACTTAAAATCTTTAAAAGACTTATTCCTTAGTGATTTAAGTCTATCAAAAAAAAGACCTGAACATGTAAAATCCAAAGATAGTACAAAGCAATAATCACTGAATGGTGTCAATTAATGTTTATTCTTTCATTTATTGGTAATACTAATTTTATTAATAAGCAACATGAATAAATTGATTAAAAGGTGGAATTATGTATAAAAAAATAATTTGTATTTTTCTTATACCTATGATATTAACTACAGGTTGTTGGGATTCAAAGGATATTAATGAGAAAGCAATTACTATCTCAGTAGGTATTAACTCTGTAAACAATCTTATACAATTTACTGGTGAAATTGTAAAACTTACTAAGACCTCACAAGAAACTCAAACTAGATATAATACACCGGGTATATATAATGTGTATGCATATGGTAAAACTTTTGAAGAAGTTAGGAGGAAACTTGAATCAATGAATCCTTTTGATGTCTTTCAAGGAGCATGTCGAATTGTTATGTTTAGTGCAAGTTATGGAAAACTTGGTATAGAACCCTACTTAAATAGAATTGATAGTCTATATGATTATAGGAAAACTGTACTTCTTGTAATAACTCGTGAACCCCCTGAAGAGCTATTCAATGTTAAAACAGATAAAGCCATAGCTATTGGTTTTCTAGTAGATAATTTACTATCACAATTAAAAGAAAAAGGTAAATCTATTTGTCCCAATGTAGGTGAATTACTATCTGATATTGCTTTTGGATCATTAGGTTACGTTATGCCGTATATTGGTAAAGAATTTGGCGATATTAAGTATCTAGGATTAGCAGTATTAAAAAATTCTAAATTAATTGATATTATTGATATTACTGATACGAAACCTATATTATATATATTAGCTAAGGATCCTACATTAATTGAACTTATATCCAATCCTATAGATGCTGAAAATAAATATTCATTTCGAATTAGTATTGATAAAAGAAAAATCTCAACAGCTTATAAAAATGATACTGTTATTATTAACATAGATCTTAATTTAGATGCTGAGCTACGATATCAATATCATATTCAGAAAATAACAAATGATATGATCAAATACTTAGAAAAAGAAATATCTTCAAAAATAAGTAATGATATTTTTAATATGATTAGGAAAGCTCAAAAAGAATTTGAATGTGATATTTTCTCTTTTGGAAGATATTTTAAAGCTTACCATTATAAACAATTTAGAAAAATGAATTGGGAAGATGCCTTTTTAACTGCCAAAATAAATGTTAACGTTAATACTAAAATAGTTAATAAGAACTTAAAAAGTTTTGAGGAAAAGGAATGATGTAATTGAAGGAAACCCTCACTAACAAACAAATAGCCTTTATTCTTTTTGGAGCTACTCTAGGTTTTGCAGTTATTTCACTTCCTAGATCCATTGCAGAAAAGGGAGGAACTAGCGGTTGGATTTTTATCGTTATTGGTACTATGACCATGATTGTGTTTGGCTATGTAGTTGTTTATTTCGGACATACCTTTCCGAATAAAACAATTACTGAATATATGCCTATTCTTACTGGGAAATTCATCTCTAATGTGATAATAATCATGATTATTATATATGAAATTACTTCACTCTCCTTTATCACTCGATTGACAAGTGAAACAATGAAACTGACAATGTTACTTGAAACACCTATATGGGCATTATCTTTAATATTGTTAATCGTTGCATTTTACACCCTTACAAAAAGTTTAATAACTCTAGGGAGAATTGCTGAAATATTTGGAGTGATTATTATTATATGGGGGTTAGCTATTACGCTAACTATTTTTACGCAAGGCAGGCTAATCAATGTTAAGCCCATTTTTGAATTCAGTGATATGGATCTTATTGGCGGTCTGTCAGTTATTAGCTTTTCCATCATAGGAATTGAGACATTAACCGTCATACCTATAAATAAAAAAAACAAAAAACTTTTTAGATATATAGTATCTATTCTATTGATTATTAGTCTATTATATATACTTATGTGCGAAAGCTGTATATCCGTTATGGGTGTTGAAGGTGTTGTACACTATAAAGAAACTGTATATGCTACAATTCGAAGAATTGAACTCCCCGAGTTACAATTTTTAAAAAGATTAGATGGTGGTTTTATTATAGTATGGCTTATGGGTATATACTGCTCGATACTATATGAGGCTTATGTAACAACTTACCTTATATCCAAGTTAGTTAAAGTTAAGAAAAACAAAATACTATTGATTACTTTATTTTTATCTTTGATTATATGCCTTACACCTCCAACTCGACAAATAACGGAAAATTTACTAGAATATGTTGGTTACTTAGGGGTATTTATTAATATTGTTATACCTTCTTATTTATTAATACTGCTGCTCATTAGTAAATATGGAAAAAATTCAGAAAAAAGGTCATTAAATAATGAAACTGAACAAAATAATTATTGATAATACTATAAGCTCAATCTATATGGATGATATTATGTTAGATACCTATGAGAATAACTAATAAAATAGTGCAGGTATAGGTTAATTGTTTTTATTACTAGAAAATAATTGTAATTTAATTATTAGTTATTCTAATCTATTTTTATTAAAATTAATTATGATAAATTCATAAATTGTTGTTACATACTAATTATCAATATTACTTGCATTTTTAATGTTAATGGGTATAATAATACATATAAAGGAAGTGATTAAAGTGTCGAATAAAAGTCATTTTCATGGTAGTGATCTAGAAAAAATAGAATCTATATATAAAATAAATAAATATGATATTATTAATTTCAGTGGTAATGTTAATCCACTAGGTGTCTCAAGAAATCTAATAGATCTACTATCGAAAAATGTTCATGTTATAGGAATGTATCCTGACAGAGAATATACTAGGTTAAGAAAACAATTGGAAAAATACATAGGTGTTAATTATGAAAATATCATAGTTGGTAACGGGTCAACTGAACTTATTTCCATATTCATTAATATCATCAAACCAACAAAAGCTCTTATTGTGGGTCCTACATATTCAGAATATGAAAGAGAAATCTCAATAGGTGGTGGTTTTTCTAATTATTATTCTTTGAAAGAAGAACTTGATTTCAAGATAGATATTAAAGATTTATTATCAAATATTACTGATGATATGGATTTACTGGTTATATGTAATCCTAATAACCCTACATCAACATCAATTTATTCTGAAGACATAAAATGCATATTAGAATATTGTCATGAAAAAAATATTTATGTTATGGTAGATGAAACATATATAGAATTCACAAAAGAAATGGATAAAATTACTTCTGTTGGACTTACATATTCATATGATAATTTGTTTATAACTAGAGGAGTTTCAAAATTCTATGCTTCACCTGGATTAAGATTAGGATACGGTATCTGTGGTAATAAATCCATTATGGAAAAGATTAATAGTCTAAAGAATCCTTGGACAATCAACTCTTTAGCAAGTTTTGCTGGTGAAGTTATGTTTGAAGATGAAGGATATATCAAACTTACTAAAGATTTCATTGAACAAGAACGTAATAGAATATACACCGAATTAAATAGCTGGAAAGATATTAAAGTTTTTCCACCAACAGCTAATTTTATTTTAATTAAGATATTAAGAGATGATATTGATTCACATGAATTATTTGAAACATTAATAAAGAAAAAAATTATGATTAGAGATGCTTCTACATTTCCATTTCTCAACTCACAATTTTTCCGCTTTTGTTTTATGAATAAAGAACAAAATGATTTAATACTAGATGAATTATCTAGAATATTTAATTAGGCAAGCCATAAGGCTTGCCTATAATATACTGATAGTTAAATTTATTTTGAACCTTCAACAATTGCAATACCTGCACTTGCACCTATTCTATCAGCTCCAGCATCTATAACAGCTTTAGCCTTTTCATAATCTCTGACACCACCAGAAGCTTTTACATTTGCTTTTTCTTTAACTGTTTTCTTCATTAGTGAAACATCTTCTACGGTTGCTCCACCTTTACTAAATCCAGTTGATGTCTTAACAAATTCTGCTCCTGCTTTAACAGATAATTCACAAACCTTAATTTTTTCATCTTGTGTCAATAAAAATGTTTCAATAATTACTTTAACCAACGCTTTATTTTTACAAGCCTCAACAACACCTTTGATATCTTCATAAACATAGTCATAATCCTTGTCCTTCAATGCACCAATATTAATAACCATATCTATTTCATTAGCGCCATGGCCAATAGCTAATTTAGTTTCAAAAACCTTTACTTCGGTTGGCACAGCACCCAGTGGAAATCCTACTACTGTACACACTTTTACATCAGAACCTTGTAAATGTTCTTTCACTAATTTGGTTCTAAATGCATTTACGCATACTGAAGCAAAATTATATTGTTTTGCCTCTTCACATATTTTAATGACTTGTTCTTTTGTTGCATCCGGTTTAAGTATTGTGTGGTCTATGTAACTAGCTATATTCATATTTAATCCCTCCTATAAAAAATTGTATTATTCCACAAAAGCAAAATGTCTAATACTCTATACTAAATTACTTTTTGTGGATTAATCATAATTGTTATTATGTCATAAAAATCAAGTTTAATTATAGTTTACCTTTACATATTACTATAGTCAATAAATATCTAATTTCAACTAAAATTAGTGAATATTTTAGTTAAAATTTTTAGACTATGATTGAATATAAAAAAATATATTTGGATATACTTATTACTACAGGGATACCAAATAACGATTCATTGTATGGAAGCTTTTTTATGGATAATAAATTAGCCTTTATATAAGGATCAAACAACCTTATTCTGGTCTTTATATAAAGGCTAGTGTATAAATTGGTTGTATCAGGTTACTCAGTATCCCTGTTTACAATATGTTCTCCCCCACATAAGAATACTACGCAAGTAGTATTCTCTTTTTTATTATTTACTGCTAAAAATATTCAACTTATTTTTTAGCAATAATACCTGTCTTCTCATATACTAAAAGTAAGTAAAATCATGCCCAAATTAGAAGGAGAATTATGAGAAAAAGGATTTATCCAGCCGAAACATCTACTCAATCTTTTGGTCAATTATCAGTGAATACAGTCACTCAATTAGGTTTTAAGCCTATTAATTCTGCAAAAGTAACCATAAGAAAAACTACTCCTGGTAATGAAATCGTTGAAGAATTGACTACCACTAATCTTGGTAGAACAGTAACTATAGACTTAGATGCTCCACCACTTGAATATAGTCTTGAACCTAATAATCCAAAACCTTATTCAGAATATAATCTTGAAATAACTGCACCAGAATTTGAGACAGTAAAAATAGAGGGATGTCAGATATTACCAAATGAATTAGCCCTACAAGATGTAGGAATGATTCCATTAGTAGAAACATCTTCAAAAATAAAAAATCAACAACAAGAAGTTTTAGTTATTGGTCCACATACTTTATATGCAGAATATCCACCTAAAATTCCAGAAAGTGAAGTAAAGGATGACGTTGAAGATAGTTTTATTGTATTAAACAAGCCTGTTGTACCAAGTATTATTATTGTTCATGATGGATCACCTGACGATGCAAGTGCACCAAATTATTTTGTTCCATTTACTAATTACATTAAAAACGTAGCTTCATCTGAAATCTATTCCACTTGGCCACAAAGCACTATACAAGCAAATATACTTGCTATACTTTCCTTTACACTAAATAGAATATATACTGAATGGTATCGAGCAAAAGGGAAAAATTTTAATATTACATCTTCTACAGCATTTGATCATAAGTTTATATATGGTCGAAATATATATAGAAATATTTCAGATATCGTTGATCAACTTTTTGTTAATTACCTATCAAGACCTGGAATTGTTCAACCTATACTTACTCAATATTGTGATGGTGTAAGAGTTCAATGTGAAAATTGGATGACTCAATGGGGAAGTAAATACAGAGGTGACTTAGGAGAAGATGCCATAAAAATTCTTCGCTACTTCTATGGTAGTGATATGTATATTAATACTGCAGAAAAAGTCAGCGGAATACCTTCATCATTTCCGGGTTATAATCTGCAGCAAGGTTCAACTGGAGAACCTGTCAGAGTCATACAGCGTCAGCTTAATGCTATATCCAAAAATTATCCTGCTATTCCAACTTTAAAAGTGGATGGAGTTTTTGGTCCCAAAACCAAAGAAGCTGTAGAAATATTCCAAAAAGCGTTTTTACTTCCAGTTAATGGAATAGTTGATTACCCAACATGGTATAAAATTTCTGACATATTTGTAGCTGTTACCAGATTAGCTGAACTAGTATGAAAAACTCAACACAAATGGCTGTATACAGATATCATAGATTATTACTATTGTTACCTAAAAAACGTAATAACCTAAAAATATCTAATGCAGCCTTTGTATTGGTACTATTTATTATTCTTTTTTTATCTGTATTAAGGTAACCATCTTTCTTCATAACTAGCATTTCAACTTCTCAGTTAGTGATTTTTTGAAATCTCCCTCTAACTCTAATTACTGAATTCAAACCAATCGAAGTTGCCTACACCATAATAATCTTTGAAAACAACATAGATATCATGTATGCCGCTAGCCCCTTCTATATTTATAGATTGTTCTTCATATACATCAAATGCACCTGTAGCTTGAATTGTAAAAGTTCCTATTAATGTACCTGTAGTACTATCAAGCCTTACTTCAACTCTAGATCCTGCATATTGAGCTGGTACTGCAACATTTGTTGTTAGAAGATTATACCCTGTACTAAGGTCTATATTACTGTAACATACCCAATCACCATCATCACAACTTCCGATCATATCACCACCATTGCTTATACCACTCATACTACTGTAATTTTCTGCTTGTATTATAATAGGCTGAGTAGAAGGTGTTCCTCCGTTACCACCTTCAAGTCTAGCATTAGCCCAGTTAGCATGGTCATAATGGATATCATCACCTGCATCTTTTACTTCTAATTTTAATTCATTACCACTAGTTATATCAATATCAACATATTTTGCAGCACTAGAACCTGTCATTACATCACTATCATATTTTATAACATTATCAACATAGACTTTGAAAACAATAGTTCCATTATCATTAACATCATCATCTACCCCAATATCACTTAAAAATCTAGTATAATTACCGTTTAAGTTATATATGATAGTAGAATTTGCATGAGTACCGATTCCTTTAGCATATGTTTGTCCATTGATATTTAATGTATCTCCATCTCTATCTACATCTTTATTTGGTTCTTGATAGCCACTCCAAGAGGTCCAGTTCATATCACTTAAAAATGTACTTCCTGATGTTTCACCTGTAGTGAATTGTAAGATACCATTTGTATTGTCCTTTTCTACTCCTGATAAACAATTAGCATTGGATAATGCTACTACTTTCCAATAATATGTAGTATTAGGAGTTAATCCGTCTATTGATCTCTTAGTAGTTTCTATATTTTCATCGAAAACAATATTAGTAAAATTAGAATCTGACGCAACTAAAACGTTATAATAATCTGCACCCTCACATGGTGTCCATTCTAGTTCAACACCTGCTGCATTTAAGTCAGTATCATTATTTTGTGGGGAAACAGCAGTAAAATCGCTAAAAGCAGTATTTAAGTCAGTACGATATGCATCAACTTTTAATCCCATGTTATCAAAATCAATAGCTTGGAAATTAGGTAATTGCTGATAAATCATGGAATCTGACCTTAATTCAAAGTTGTTATTAGCTTCATCCACAAAACCTGGATTATCACTAGCGCTTAGAGTTAGATTATTATTTATAGTACCATATTGAGAAGCTTTACTAGCTATACTCATTGCTCCACTTTTATATATTACATTATTGGTGACAACATTGCCTTTTGGAATGGCTGCACTATCTTCCCATATATTAACTAACTTTGGATATAGGCTACTCCAAGGGGCTTGCTTATATGGCATAGCAATTAATCTTTTATATTGTATTCCATCAGGAGCTTGAGCAGATTCTGATGCCCAATTAAGTAATCTTTCATCAATAAATACGGACTGCCCGCAATCAATCATAACATTATTATTTATAATATTATCTCTACCACCACCAATTAAAAATGCTTTGCTACTTATGTTATAGAAGACATTACCTGTAACTTCTGCACTACTCATAGCATCATCTAAATATATACCATGAGAACCAAGACCACCTATAGTTGGTATATTATAAATATAATTATCTCTAATAATGTTACCTCTATAAGTCCAATCACGCCCTGTATAAATAGCACCTGCATCACTAGTTTCATTAACAACATCATATAATTCATTATTCTCAATTATATGATTATTACCGTAAAAATCTATCGCAAAGTGAGGTGCATTATGGATAAGATTATGACTCGCTCTATTACCAACTCCTTTTAATGAAATAGCTGGTGTATAAGTTCTGATAATACGAGCAAAATCATAGAAATGATTATTCTCTACGAAATTATTTCCTGATGTAAGAGATATTCTGTCTCCACCTGCTATGAAAACTCCTCCAGCTCCTGTTTCATAGATTTCACACCCTACAATACCATTGTTAGTTCCTCCATCAGGTACAGTAGCTGGATCAATAGTTGAATGACCTATTGATGAAGGATCTCCAATTACAACCGCTCTTTGTCCTAACCTTCTAAATGTACATTTTGCAATTAGGTTGTTAGCTGCATTAGTCATATGAATTCCATCACTACGTGATAATTCAAATGTAATATCTTCGATTGTCACATAGGAAGTTCCATCCATTTTAATTAATGGTGTATCTAGAGTTGACAGCTGTATTTTACTACTAGCTAGATTGTCCTTTGGATACAAGTACAAAATACCACTTGTCCTGTCAAGATACCATTCACCCGGAATATCAATTTCTGATAATAAATTATACGCAAAATAACGCTTACCACTACTAATACCATAGAAACTTGGATGATCAGCTTCTATCTGCTTAGAGGAAGTATTAAGATTTTTTATTTTGAGGTTATCATCTGCCCAATCCCATTTCCAATAACCGAATAACCATATTTCACCTTCATCAGCCCATCTTGAAGCTCGGGTATCAGAATATGAAAAAATAGGTCCCTGTTGATTAATATACTGGTCAGGTGATACATAACCAGAATCAGAAGGATCATCATCAACATGATTTCTTGGAATAAAACCTTGTGTACTTATACTTCCTGTAGTCATATAACCTTGGTTTGGATATCTAGCCAAAGTCATAGTTTTATTGTTAATGAATAACTCTGGTGCTGGTGGTAACTTAGGCCATCCAAAACCAGCTTTAGATATTTCTCCATATTGACTAATACCTTGTGTATTTAGATCAATCTGTAATACCTTATCCCTTGATTCTGCTGGTAGTCTATTAAGAATAGTCTGGTCTGTAACCCCTACAAAACCAGTAGAATCAATATCGTATCCCCCCATAATCCTTACATCTTCACCATTATATGCTTTGTAAATAATAGGAGAACTTTCAGTTCCTGAATCCTCAGCTGTCAATTCAAAAGAACTGCTCATATTATAGGTACCTTCTCTCAAATAAACAGTTACACCACCTGCTGGTAATGAAGAACTGCTCTTAAGAGTACGAATAGCATTTCTTGCTCCTTCTAGTGTACCAAAGGGTTCTTGCTGTGTCCCTGAATTCTGGTCGTTTCCCTCTGGTGATACATAGTAACTAATTGAAGTGTTAGCAAATACATTACTGCTAGTTAAAACTGGTGCTGCAAATACACTTAATAACGTAATAATACATAATAATGACATCAATTTGTTAATGCTTTTGTTACCCATACAAACTCCTCCAACTCTAATATTTTATTATTGATAAGTGTTATTACTTATCAAAGGTAAAGATTTATTAAGTAATACTCAAAGCATGTTTACCTAATTTTATTATAAAATATTTGGAATAATATGGAAGTGTAAATAATTGATATTAAGTACAAAATATTAACTAAATTGCACTCCATAATTAACAGTCATACATCTATATTTACGTTATTTAATTAAATTCCTATAATTCAATTAAAACTAATTAGCTGATTTATATACTTTCTTAAATCATCAAATCCTTTTTGCCAATAATCTTTATCATAGATATTTATTCCCATTTCAGTTAGTAAATAGTTTGGTGTTTTACTACATCCACTTTCAAGTAATCTTTTAAATTTATCTACAAAGACTTTACTATCATTTTTATATTTTGCATACATAGATAAAGCTAATAGATTAGAAAAACTATAGACATAAGCATAAAAAGGAGTCTTCAATATATGTGGAATCATTAACCATGTATATTTATCGTATTCTTCTATACATAAACTATCTTTATATAATAGATTTAATTCATTCAAATAAATTGAACTCATTTTATCAAATTCACAATACCCATGTTTATTAACATAATCATGAATATTCATCTCAAATTTTGTTATAACATTCATATTAAAAATTATATATAATATTGATTCTATACGTTTAGACAACAGTAATCTCTTTCTCATAACATCATTTTCTTGCTCCAACATTGATTGAAATACTAATATTTCCCCAAAAAGAGAGGCTACTTCACCTAATATAAGAGAAGGAGAATAATTTAAATAATTCTGTTTAGAGGCTAATGTTTTATGCACACCATGTCCAATCTCATGAGCTAGTGTCAATACATCTTCTAGCTTACCTCCATAATTCATCAGAATATGTGGTTTATAATCTGGTACATACGCCAAACATCTTGCACCAGAAATTTTCCCATCTTTGGACCTATAATCTATTCTTTGGTCTTTAATAATATCTATTACTATTTTACCTACTTCAAAATCAAAGTCCTGATAAGATTCCAATGTGATTTGTTTTCCATATTCCCAAGGATATTCTATACTTTCTTTATATATAGGCTCCTTAATATTTGATAGTGACAATTGTAGATTCAATTGTTTTGATTTCCACTTATAGTAATTTGATACTATATCACTATTTTCATCTATTAAATTACTTAATAACAAAATCACATCACCATCTATTTGATTCTCTTTATGATTTAATTCAATAGATGAATTACAGTTGTAGAATTTTGCTTTCAATGAGTATTGCTTAATCCTTGAATTATAAATAGATTCCAAAAGTTCTTTGTCATTTAAGTATCTCAAGAAATAAGATTGCCTAGCCTTTTTTCGTTTTTCTAACTTATCACTTAATAATAACGGAATTAATTGATGAAATTTCAGTTGTTGTTCTTTTTTATCTACTAAAATTGAAAATCTATAATTGCCTATCATTGTATCATATAAATTTATAATGGTATTCTCCCATTGCATAATGGAATCATATAATAAGGCTTCATCATTTAGACCTGATAGATTTTTATCCTCTAATTGTTTTTGCAAAAAATAATTATATGTAGTTAATTCTTTACTGTTAATAAGTTTTAGGATATCCACTTTATTAAGTTTTAGTAACTCTTTCTCCCAAAAACATAGTATATTCATTATTCTAATGCAATAATCATCTGTAACTTGTTTTATCTGTTTATTAAAGCTATTTCTTTGATTTAGATATAATTGCCAATTTGCATCTTGGACGATCTTCTTTAAAACTAAATTAATACCTTCATACTGTTCTAAAAAATTTTTCCATATATTAGGGTCTATTTCTTGGCTGACCAACTTATCTATATAATGTTCTCTTACATTTAGGGCATTACTTTCTAATTCATCTAGGTTTAAAACTAAATTATTATATTCTTCATTTGACTCCCCTAAAATTTCTGAACTCATAAAATACTATCCCCCCCTTACAATAGCACTGAATTATTAAGTAACTTTTTTAAGAACTAATTTTTCATTTTTATATTCAAACTTAACATCTATTGGCTCCATATTCAATCTATCTTTATTAGGATATTTCTTTATCTGTAATACGTTATTGCTATATCTTTTTTGTTTAGTTTTTTTATCTTTTGCAACGTATAAAAAATTATATATATCTTTCTCAAATTCAAAAATGCTCTTAATTTTATTATCCAAATTTTTCTTCTCAATAAATTCCTTTACTAATTCAATAATGTTACGATAATCAAATTTTATTTCATTATATTCTTTATCAAATAATTTTACTGTGAAATCTGGAATAGCATTTATAAATTCTTTATAAAACTTTAATAGATCTCCTTTGTAATAACTTAAAATTGTAGTATATGTTGATTTCAAAATTTGATTTCCCTTTGATATTACATAAGTAATAAATTTATCTAAATATCTCAATTCATTCCTTACATAGGTATTAAAATTATAAAATTGCGGAAATATAGTAGGGTGATTTCTTATCAGATTTAGACTTCCTTCATAATTAACCCCTTGTGCTATAGTTGTAACATAATCATCCAAGATCAATTCTTCTTTATATTGTTCATATAACTCTGTTCCTACTAAAGGAGTAAAAAGATGTAATTGTACACTTATAATCCCTTCATTATATATATTACTAATCAACTTAAGTGTTTCCTCCACATCTTTAATAGTCTCTTGTGGGAAACCATATATAAAGGATAGGGTAATATCAAAACTGTATTTTTTTAGAAGTTTTAATTGATCCATTACATCATTAACAACCAAGTTCTTATTTATAAGTTTCTGCATTCTTTGAGAACCTGTTTCTATACCTAAAAAAATTTTTTTACATCCAGCTTCATGCATCAACTGCATTACTTCTTCGTTTAGAGTATCCAATCTTGAACTACAACACCATCTGATTTTTAAATCCTCTTTGATTACTTCTTTGCAAAATTCCATTACTAATTTTTTGTTTGCTGTAAATAAATCGTGAATAAAATTAAAGTTTCTTTTATCATATTTATAATAGAAATATTTTATTTCTTCAATAAGTCTTTCTGTACTTTTCAATCTAAATTTCCGTTTCCAAAAAGTTTTTGTAGAACAATAAGTACAACTGAAGGGACAGCCTCTCCCAACTTCAATAGGCATTTCTTCTATTTCGTTAATAAAAGTCATTAAAGTATCATCATAGAATGGTAATTCATCTACATCAATTAACTCTTCCCTGATTTTAGTTTTAATCACTTTATTATTTTCCCTAAAATAAATATTCGGTACATTATTTAGATTATATTCACCAAGTAGACCTTTGACAATATTAGTTATTGTCATTTCTCCTTCTCCTATTGATATCAAATCAAAGAATTCAAAAAATTTCATTGATTCTTCAGCACACATTGATGCCTGTGGTCCACCTAGCATTATTTTAATATTATTATCTGTTTCCTTTATTAACTTACTTATCTGAATAACATTATGATATGAATTACACATAGTGTAAAACCCTATTATATCTGGTTTTTTATCTATCAAATAATGGCTTAATAATTGATAGTTGACTAAAGGATCTTTATCTTTTTTAATTGATTCTTTATTCATCAAATAATTAAAATCTACTATTTCTACATCTAAGTCATTTTCTTTTAGAATTGACGCTAGATAAATGCTTCCTAGAGAAATGGTTAAATTTCCATCGGTATTAATAGAATTAACTAATAAAATTTTTGCTTTTTTCATATGCTTTCACTTTCCTTACTTAAATCATCTCGTTTAGCTAATAACATTACCAAGCTATATTTTTCATCATCTACTTCTTGTGAATGCTCACTTTTTTGTAAGAAATGTGTAAGATCTTTCAGCTTTTCTATCAATTCATTAATCTCATTCTTATTTAATTTAACCGTACTTATACGAATCATATTTACATCATTCTTATTTTGAATTATCAGCTGGCTGATTTTTTGTAATTCATGTTTGATATAACTGATTTTTTCATCTACTTCAAAATCAATTTCATTATCAAGCTTGTCTTTATATGACGGATTGATATAATAATAGTTATCCATATAATTTTCGGTTATTTTTACAGTTTTTTGAGCCAAATAACCTTTTTTCATTAATCCAATCAACAGACTAGAGAGCTTTATTTTTGACATATTAACAACTTTTGATAAATCTGATAATCTAAGATTATTATCTTCTAAACTGGTTAGGATAATTAATTCATCACTATTCAAATCCATTTTAAAACCTCCTTATTCTATTTCATATCAAAACCTATAAATCACTTTCTAATAACTGAATTAATACTTCTTGATTAATGTCACCTATTGAAGAAAAAGCTACATTATCTAAGATAAATATTTCATTAAAGATTGTATATATATCCTTTGGTTTGATGCTTTGTATTTGTCTAATATGTTCATAATATGAATAGATTTTACCTAATGTAAAATAGCGGCTAATAAATAGTAGCAGTGAATTGGGATTTTCAAGTTGTACACTTAATTTAGTTATGAATTTTGACTTACATTGATTTAATTCATTCTCGGATATTAATTCCACCTTTAATCTGTTTAATTCTTTTAATGTTCCTTTAATTATTTCTTCGAAATTATCATTATTAAATAACATACATATGGTAAATGCTCCTGCATAATTAAATGAATAATTAGAGCTTTGTATAGAATATAATAATTTTTTTTCGGTTCTTAATTTTTTATATAACCTAGAACATACACCACTAGTCAACAGTACACTAGATAGTTCAAGAACTCTTGCATAAGAATTATTAAACTTTACTCCATTAAATGCTAATGTAAAAGCTGAGTTTTGTTTATCTCCCTTTTTTGTAATGATTCTTGGTCCATTCTTTACTATTATTTCATCTCTGAATAAACAATCAATATTGTAATCTTTCCAATCATCAAAGTATTCATTGATGATGTCTATAATATTAGTATTAAGATTAAGATTTCCTAAAATAACGAGAAAAGCATTCCCTGGATTCACCCTATTCTCTTTTAATTTTTCCATTTCTTCAAAAGTGAATTTGTTTATGTTTTCCTCTTTTCCTAACACTGATAATCCTATAGAGTGTTCATCCCAAAGAGCATAAAAACAATTATTAATAACCCTGTTCTTATGATTTAAGTGAGTCTTTATTTCATTTAACACTATTTTTTTTTCTTTATTAAAGCTCTCTTTTGAAAAAGGTTGTCTAACCATTTGAGACAGTGTATTTAACCCTAATTTGAATTTATCAATTGAATTCATAGTAGTCACGGAAAAGTACATAAATTCTTTTGTAGTAGCAGCATTATATTTTGCACCACAATTGTTTAACTCATTCATTATACATTCAGTTTCATTGTTTCTAGTCAAATCAAAAAGTAAATGTTCTAATAAATGGCTAATACCATTATTATCTTTAGTTTCATTCTGTGAACCTTGATTAATCCATAATGATGAAGTGATAGTTTTCATATAAGGAATATCATGCCTAATTATTTTCAAACCATTTTCTAAAATTGTTATATTATAATCCATAAAATTTCTCACCACGTTTATTATAAATTTTACGATTCTTTATGAAGAGTTTATCATCAATATAAACTTCCCCTTGATTAATAGTATCATAAATCATATCAATATGAATACTTGATACATTTAATTCTCCACATTCAGGGTAGCTTGCCCCTAACGCAAGATGTATTGTTCCTCCAATCTTCTCATCAAATATGATATTTCCAATAAATTCCTGATGAGAATAATTAGTTCCAATTCCTATTTCTCCTACATAGCCAGCCCCTTCGTCAATTGCTAATAAATTATGAAAAGCTTCATTATTAGATGTACTATAATTTATTACTTTACCTTCTAGAAACTCTAATTGTATGTCATTTATTTCGATACCATTATAAATAATTGGATATGTAAATGCTATTTTACCATTTACTGATTTTTTAATTGGAGCAGTGAAAACTTCTCCATCAGGCAAATTAATTTTGCCACATCCATTTATCCACCTTCTCCCCTCTACACTAAATCTTAAATCAGTATTTTTACCAATAATCCTAAAATTCTTTATTATATCTAATTCAGAGATAATATCTTCATTAAATTTTTTCATGTTATTGTAATATTCAATAATATTATCATTATCTAACTGATTTACTTTAGAAAACAAATCCTGAAACTGCACTGTTGATAAACAACACTTTTGAGCATATGCATTTGTTGGGTATAATACTGTAGATACAAACAATCTGTTTTCTTCAATCAGTGCACTATATTCTCTAAGGTATTCACTGACTCCTTTATAGAAACTATCCATTTTATCACTATTCATATTTCTAAAATATAGATTGGTTTCTGACATAAGGTTCAATATCTTGTCAAACTCTTTTAATCTATGTATTTTGTAATTAAAAAACTTATTAATTTGTTCTAATGAACCATAATGATATAACATCTCATCTATCATATTGTCTTTTATATCTACATCAACAAAGGCACCTTGATTTAATAGTATGGGTATAAGTTCTAATAATAATGGTTTTATCTCTGTAGTCCCCATAATTAACACATGGTCATTCTTCTTTACATTAAGAGAAAAATAGGCTATTAGATTAGAAAAATTTCTATAATTCATTTTTCAGAATAACCTCCCCTTTATTCCTCTTATTAAATGCTTTTCCAATAGCATTTAGTATATTAGGTATAAGAATGATAACTATACATATAAGTAAAGTTAACCTAAAGTGTTTACCTAATATTGCACCTAGCGCACTTAACGAAACTGTTATGCCACCATAAGTTATGAATAAAAATGCACCACTTACTCTACCAACATATTTTTCGTCTGTAATAACCATAAAACTACCTTCAATATACGTCTGCAAGAATATACTAACACCACCAACGACACCAATAGCAATAAGAGCTATATAGAAGTTAGGTGCCAAAATAAGCAGAGCAAATCCAGCAGTAAAAACAATTGCACCATAGACCATATATTTATTACAATATTCTTTTGCTTTTATCCTTCCAGTCAACCATGCTCCTACAATAGAACCTACACCAATACTAGCAAATACAAAACCAACTCCATTTTCGCCAAAATTAAATCTATCTAAAGCTATTATGGCAGGTAAAACATTCAATATTCCTCCTGATATAGTATAAAATACTTTATATGCAGCGATTTCCTTAAGTATTTTATTAGAAAAAATATACTTAAAACCTTGTTTTTGCATTTGAATAAAGCTTATATCCTCTTCTTCTTCTGCTACACTTTCTTTACTACTTTCAAATTTAATTAATAATACAAAAAAGAGAGCTATCACAAATGAAGCTGAATTAATTATTACTACTGTATAAAATCCTAGAAGAGATAAGATCATTCCACCAAACATAGAACCAAAAATAACAGTAAGTTCATAGTACATTCTAAGTTTTGAAATGACTTTTCTCAGTTTTTCACCTTTATATAATCTTTGAATAATAACATTTTTAGAAATTGTATGAAGTGCTCCACATATGGAATTAATGAATGCTACTATATAAACAATATAAAGTGTACTAGACGAATTAAAAAACAACACAAACAATATACTAACTGTCCTTATTGCATCCATTAAAATCAATGTTTTTTTCGCATTAAAACGATCACTTAATCCTCCTCCAACAAATGAAAAAATAGCTGATGGTAATAGACTAAAAATAATTGTAAAAGATAATGCTAACGATGATTTAGTGATAATGAAAACCATAGCACTTAATGCAGCAGTATAAAACCAATTTCCTAAATCAGATGTTATTTGAGCTAATACTAAATATGTAAATCCATTTTTGTTTAATTTTTGTGACATTTTTTATTCCTCCCTATAATTAATTAGATTATTAACTAGTACATCTATTTGTTCTTTAGTATTATAAATGTGGAAACAAAATCTCAATTTATTAGTATCTGGTATTGTTCTAGCGTAAATATTATTATTCTCAAGTTCTTCAATCAACTTATTACTACACCTTTCCTCATTCAACTCAATGAAAGCCATTCCATTTTTATAATAACAGTCATTAATAAACACTAAATCTTTGGATTTAAGCTGTGAAATAAAATAAGATGCTGATGTTCTAATATGCTCATAAATGTTTTCTAATCCAATTTTATTAAATAACATAATATTATTTAAAATCGTTGCAAACAGCCAAAAATTAAATGATGAATTTTCAATTAATCTAGCATCTTTCCTTAATACTCTTTTATTTTCATCAGTATAATCTAACCCTAATGTACTTAATATTATTGGTTTTAGTGACTCTGTACTTTTAATATAAATCATACCTGTCCCCATTGGCCCTAGCATCCACTTATGGAATGGAAACACATAAAAATCTACTGAATCCAATTGTACATTAACTTGACCTACAGCTTGAGCTCCATCAACAAGAATTTTAGTATTTTTTCCAATATTTATTGATTCTCTGATTTTCTTCAAATCATGCATTACACCTGTGTTATATTCTATATGACTAAAAAAGATCAGCTTAACTTTTTCATCCATATTTTTATTTATCTCATCAATAAGATTTTCTGAATTAAGTTCAATAATATCCACACCAAATTTTAATTTCAAAGCGTAAAACGGTAATATTCCATCAGAATATTCATTATCTCCAATTAAAATTTTATCCCCCTTATTCCAAGTAAATGCTGTTAATAATGTACCTATACCAATATTTGTACTTTGAGTATAAGCTAAATTACTATCATTAACTCCAAGCAAATTACTCATTTCAATTTTAAGCTTATAATATGTATTTCTCAATCTTTCAGTATTATACTGATTAGTTGGACATCTTATTTCATCTTGCAAATATTGATTTAATAAATTGGCACTTGATTTAGGCATCCTACCTAAAGAACCACAATTCAAATAAATAATATCATTCTCAAAATTAAACTCATTAATTAATATATTCTTATCTATCATATTTACTACCCCTTAATGAAATTAATACTTAGCTAATTTTATATTTTGATTTCAAATAATATTGTAAACCAGTTAATTTATTCTGATAATCACAGACTTTTTTATTAATATTCCCTTTAGAGACTAATGCTTCATATCTACACCCTCCTGCACAAATAGCTACTAGGGGGCATTTAATACAATTTTCCCATACTTTTAGATTATCAAACACTAGCTTTTTTTCGTTATATTCTAGTTCATTTATATTTCCTATAACAAAGTTTTTATTACCCGCAAACATAAAGCATCTATAAATATCACCAAAACAATCAATGTACTCACTATTATTAGAATGTATTCTACACTTATCACATATTGAACCTTCTAAAATATTAAACCCTTTGTTGAATCCGTATTGAAATATTTTCCCGATTATAGTATTTGAATTTTTATTTCGTGAGTATGAGTAATTGTTTGTATCCATGATATTCCTAAATTTTAATGATATGTTCTTCTTATAATCACCCATATTATGATCTAAATAGTCAATCCATTCAAGTAATATATTCTCTTCACCATAATGATAATTTGTTCGTATAGCAAAAGGAATAACCTTAGCATATTTCTCTATACTATTAATTATTTTGTCGAATGAACTTGTACCATCTTTTGATGGTCTTAAACCATCATGCCTACTTTTTATGCCATCTACTGTTACTTGAACACCTTTCAAATTATATTTTTTTAGCTGATTAACAATATAATCATTTAATAATGTACCATTAGTTATTAAGGAGATATTATATATAATTTTATCATATTTAACTAATAACTTAGTTAACAACAATAAAAAATTTTCAATAATATCAAAATTCAAAAGAGGTTCTCCTCCAGTAAAAGCAATATTCAACTTCTCTATTTTATCATTAACTATTTTATTTTCTATACGTTCAATAACTTTCTTACCTACTGTAATATCCATATAAGCTAGACTACTAGTAGTGTTTTCTTCAAAACAGTAAGGACACATCATATTACAATCATATGTTGTTATGAGTGTTAAATTATAAGTTGGTTTGAACCTTGTAAGTGCTTTATATGTTATTTTGTCCTCATCACAATTATCTTCAATAATGAATCCTTTATCTTTCAAAAATTCTAACTGTGATATACATTTTCCATTTTTTATTCTACTTAGCTGATTCTCATTAACAAACATTTTAGCACCAGTCAATGTATTATAAAAAATTTCCCCTTTTCTATCTCCTTCATTTTGAACTCTTATAATATAGTTAGGTACTTTCACCCCTTATCACACCCACCTTTCAACTATGAGAACTTAATAAAGGGATAAACATTAATTTTCTGTTTAATCCCTTTATTAATAAAAGTATATTCAAGCAATTATTAAATAATACTTTATGTATTATCTTATATAATTAAATATGAACATGAATACAAGTTTCTTCCTCTGCATTACCTTTATCAATTTCAATTTCTTCATTTAATTCTTTTTCATCATTTTCTTGTTCTTGAAGGTTTAAATCTTTTTCGCTCATGTTTTTCCCCTTTCATCATTTTTTTAGTAATCCATAGATTATGTTAGATGAACATGAACACAACTCTCTTCTTCTGCATTACCTTTATCGATTTCTAGTTCTTCATTTAGGTCTTTTTCATCATTTTCTTGTTCTTGAAGGTTTAAATCTTTTTCACTCATTACTCTCCCACCTTTCTTATTAAATATTTATTAGTTAAGCCTTATTAATCCTTAACAAATGTTTAAAATATAAAGCTTACTAATCAGTTATACTTATCTGTTTTAAATAATGTATGTAATTTATTGTTTTATTTTAAGTATACCTTGTGTTAATTTTTTCGTTAATATATAATATATTTATAAATTGTCTTTTTAATATTTACATTATATCATTTTCATTATTTTTTTTGAAGAGTATAATATTTCTCAATACAGGAGTTGGATTTATGAATTTGTACAAATATGGAGAAGAATTTAGAAAAATAAGATGTTCTAAGAATATTTCTCAACAACAACTTGCAGATTTGGCAATGTGCAGCAGAAAATATATAAGCTTGATAGAGACAGGAAATGTAGCACCATCCTCTACTATGTTAGTCAGAATATCTAATATCCTAGGAAATTCAATAATTGATCTATTAAAATATTGTAACTGCAATGAAACATATTTTACTACTGAAACCAAAAAACAAATAGAAGTGTTAAAGAGCTCTTGTAATTATAAAGATTTGAATAATCTGCTGAGTACCATAGAACAACATGAGGATTACCAAGATAATCAAAACAAACAATATATATTGTGGCACAAGGCCATATGTGAAATGGAATTGAATCATAATTTTTTTAAAGCTATCAATCTCATAAAACAATCATTATCTGTAGAGAAATACGATGACCTATTTATTTATATAAATAAACCGGAATTAAATATGCAAGAAATTTCTATTTATAATAGCCTAGCAATTCTTTTAAATTACATGAATGCCAATAATTATAGTATTAGAATTTTAGAATCTTTAATAGGATGTAATTATGCTAATTTTCCTGACTCCATAAAAGTTAAAATATACAATAACTTAGCCAGTAATTATTTATCTATGAACAAGTATGCAAATGCTCTTAATACAATTAATAAAGCTATATCTCTAAATCAAATTTATAAGAATCCATCACTAATAGGTATATTATATTATAATAAAGCCCAAATATTATCTAAATGCAAACAGATAGAAAAGAGTACAGAATTTTTTGTTATGACATATTATCATTATAAAAATAGCAAAAATGCTCTCTATATGAATAAAGTAATCGAATCAGCTAATAAATGTTCTATCAACATTAAACCCTATATAATATAAATATATATTTATAATAAGGACTGTCTATAATACATTTTTATGTCTCCTATAAGCTATTTCTGTTTTAGCTTTCTTACTGACATAAAATATATTACGTGACAGCCCTTTTGCAATATTTAGTTTCCTCTATAAATACTATAATAAGAATCTATCATGCCTTTCATCTTATCATCAATCAATACTTTACCATTAATCTCTTTATTATATAAATGCTCTACAACCTCATCCATAGTTACTATAGCGCAAGTTTTCATGTTAAACTTCTTAGATAATTCATTAAGAGCACTTTCATCTCCCTGCCCTTTTTCCATTCTATCTACAGATATGATCAATCCTTTTACATCCACATCACCATTAGCTTTAATTATTGGCATAGTCTCATAGATTGATGTCCCGGCAGTTGTAACATCCTCAATAATGATAACCTTATCACCATCTTGTAATTTACTTCCAAGCAAAATTCCTTTATCACCATGATCTTTTATTTCTTTTCTATTAGAGCAGTAAGCCACTTCTTTATCATAATTATTGCTCAGTGCCACTGCTGTAGTTACACTAAGAGGTATTCCCTTATAAGCTGGTCCAAACAACACATCAAAATCAGCATCAAAATTATCCATAATAGCCTTAGCATAAAACTCACTAAGTCTACTTAACTGACTCCCAGTTCTATAATTCCCCGTATTCACAAAAAATGGAGTCTTTCTCCCACTCTTAGTAATAAAATCACCAAAAGTCAATACTCCACACTCAACCATAAACTCAATAAAATCTCTTTTATACTGTTCCATACTATAAATTCCTCCTAATTCGTATTTCTGTATTTTAAATTAACTATTATGTGTTTTAACTAACAGTCGTTCCGATAGTATAGGGGAATATTCCGTCAGCCCTTAAACGTCCATGTTTAAAGGGCTGAGTTCGCCATCCGTGGCTCACTGCTCCATATTCCCCTATACTATCTCCACTCGATATTTTAATCATACCTTGAGTACATATAATTTCCCCGCTTAACAAAACTTACTATACATCACTCTCTTAGTCTTCCCACCAAACTTAATCAATCACGACCGAGGGGAGTAAAGGGGTATGTGGAGTAGCGAGCCATGGACGGCGAGCCCGGCAATTTATACAGGACGTATAACCTGCCGGCGTAACATACCCCTTTACTCCCCGACCGTTACCTAACACTACCAATCAATTCCCCAACATCCTTAACTCCCATACTCTCCATATATCTCTCAATTCCTTCAATAACTTCAACCGTTGCCCTAGGATTCATAAAATTAGCGGTCCCTACAGCAACTCCCGTAGCTCCAGCCAACATGAACTCAATAGCATCTTCCCCATTACATATACCTCCAAGACCTATAATAGGCAATTTGATACTGTTATATACCTGATTCACCATTCTTACTGCAACAGGTTTTATAGCAGGTCCCGAGAATCCTCCAACTCTATTAGCAAGTACAGGTTTCTTCTTATAAATATCTATCTTCATACCTAGCAAAGTATTAATTAATGAAACACAGTCCGCTCCGCCTGCTTCTACTGCCCTAGCTATTTCTGTAATATCTGTTACATTAGGACTCAACTTCACTATCAATGGTTGTTTGGCATGTTTCTTGACCTGAGATGTAACATACTCAGCCATTTTAGGGTCGGTCCCAAATGCTACACCACCCTCTTTAACATTAGGACAAGATATATTAAGTTCTATCATATCTATATCTGCATCTTGAAGTTTCTTAGCCACTTCTACATACTCATCCACTGTTTTTCCAGCTATATTAACAATAATTTTGGTATCATACTTTCTAAGAAAAGGAATATCTTCCTCTATAAAAACATCTACACCAGGATTTTGCAAACCAACTGCATTAAGCATTCCACCATAAGTCTCTGCAATTCTTGGCACTGGATTACCTAACCATTCATTACTTGCAACTCCCTTAACAACTACTCCTCCAAGTCTATTCAGGTCTACAAATTCCGAGTACTCTTTCCCAGACCCAAAAGTTCCAGAAGCAGTCATCACCGGATTCTTAAAATCAATCCCTGCTATATTTACTGAAGTATTCATTAAAATATTACCTCCTTAGCATCAAAAACAGGTCCATCCTTACAGACTTTCTTATGAACATATCCTAGTTCATTATCTGCTTTAATCTTACATATACATCCTACACAAGCCCCTATACCACAGCCCATTCTTTCTTCTAATGATATCTGAGCATCTACTTCTAATCTCTCAGCCATATCTTTGACAGCGGCCAACATAGGTTTTGGTCCACAAGAGTATATCATACTCCCCTTTACTCCTACTTTTTCCATTAGCTCAACTACATTTCCTTTTTCTCCAACTGAACCATCATCAGTCGCAATATGAACTTCCCCATACTTCTCGAACTCCTTAGTCAAAAACGACCCACTTCTGAATCCAAGAAAAACTTTTTTCTTACCAGGCAGATTCTTCACAAGCTCAAGAAGAGGTGGTGCACCAACCCCACCACCAACAATAATACTCTCATCACATTTTGTTATCTTGAACCCATTACCTAATGGACCTAACACTTCAATTTTATCTCCTGAAATCAGGTCCGAGAATTCCTTAGTTCCCATACCAACAATCATATAAACAATAGTAACTAATCCTTTATCTCTATTCACTTCACATATACTTATAGGTCTAGGCAATATCCTGCTTTCTGCCTTACAATAAACATTAATAAATTGTCCTGCCTTAGCATTAACAGCAATCTCTTCCTGTCTAATAACCATCCTATATACATTATCAGCTATTTCTACATTAGATATTATCTCTGCCTCTTGCTTATCTCTAAAATTATCTTGACACATAATATCTCCTTTCCAGATGTTATTAATTTCTATAAACACAACTTACTTTAAATCAATTACCGGTTTTTGTCTTTAACGACCGAAGGGTAAAGTATTAGAATCACGCAGACCGATCGCTTCTCAGAGTAAGGCAAGTGATTCTAATACTTTACCCTGACCCCTAAATTGTACACATCTGTATCTTCATGTTTCAAATCTGTACACAAGATATCTAACAACCCTCTAGCTGTATCAAGCGAAGTCAAGACTGGTACCGAAGCTTCTATTGCAGCTCTCCTAATTCTAAATCCGTCTCTTGTTGAATCATTTGCTTTAGTAGGTGTATTTATTACTAAGTCTAACATACCACTTCTAATTAAGTCTAGAATATTTGGTACCCCTTCACTGATTTTCTTTACAATACTTACATCTATATCATGTTCTTTTAGAATTTTGGCAGTACCCTCTGTTGCAAGGAATCTATATCCCTTATCAGCAAATCCTTTTGCTATAGGTATGAATTCTTCCTGGTCATAAGGTTTTATAGTAGCCAGGATTGTTCCACCTTCTTTTGGCATATTCATACCAGAAGCTATGAATCCCTTGAACAATGCTTCTTCAAAAGTCTTTCCAACTCCTAGAACCTCTCCTGTTGACCTCATCTCTGGTCCTAAGCTGACTTCTACATCAGGCAGTTTTTGAGTAGAGAATACTGGCACTTTAATGGCTATTGTATCAGCTTCTTTATATAATCCTGTGCCAAATCCTAACTCACTTAGTTTACTTCCTAACATTACTTTCGTAGCTAAGTCAATCATTGGAACTCCTGTTACTTTACTTATATATGGAACTGTTCTAGAAGACCTAGGATTTACTTCTATGATATATAATTCATCCTTATATTCAATGTATTGAATGTTAATCATACCAACTACTTTCAGCGCTTTCGCTATCTGTCTAGTATGATGAAGAATCTTATCTTTTATTTCCTGCTCAATATTCTTGGATGGATATATTGATATACTATCTCCTGAATGAACTCCCGCTCTTTCAAGATGTTCCATGATTCCAGGGATTAAGATATCTTCTCCATCACATATTGCATCTACTTCAATCTCTCTACCTATCAAGTATCTATCAATCAATACTGGGTTCTTGCTGTCTCTTTCAAAGGCTTGTACTAGGTATCTTTCCAATTCCACCTTATCGTAAGTAATCTCCATACCTTGTCCTCCAAGTACATAGGACGGTCTTACAAGTACTGGATATCCTAATATTTCTGCTTCTTCTAAGCCTTCCTGTAGATTCCATACCGCTTTACCTTTAGGTCTTTCTATTCCAAGAGACTCCATTAATTCATCAAATTTTTCTCTATCTTCTGCTTCATCTATTTGCTTAGGCTTAGTTCCCAACACATTTACATTCATTTCATCTAGGAATCCGGCTAACTTAATGGCTGTTTGTCCTCCGAATTGAAGTATGACCCCATCTGGATTTTCCTTTTCAATGATATTCAGTACATCTTCTTCTGTAAGTGGTTCAAAATACAGTTTATCAGCTGTATCAAAATCTGTACTAACCGTTTCTGGATTGTTATTTGCTATTATTGTTTCTATCCCTGCTTTTTTCAGTGCTAATATACTGTGTACACTACAATAATCAAATTCTATTCCCTGTCCTATTCTAATAGGTCCAGAGCCTATAACCATAACTTTTTTGTTATCAGAAACTTCAACCTCATCGTATTCATCATATGTTGAGTAATAATATGGTGATAGAGCTTCAAATTCTCCACCACATGTATCAACCATCTTAAATACTGCTTTTATATGGTAGGCTTTTCTAAGATTGTATACTTCTACTGGCTTACATTTCACGAAATCCGCTATAGCTTTATCAGAGAATCCTTTTTTCTTTAGATATAACATCCATTCCCTATCCACATCATCTATTGTCTTAGTTCTTAGTTTCTCTTCTTCATTAACGATTCCTTTTATTTTATTTACAAAGAACTCATCTATTCCAGTTATCCTACATACTTTATCTATTCTATAATTTCTTCTTAGAAGCTCTGCTAAGTCAAATAATCTTTCATCATCAGGTATCTGAACTCTTCTTTTTAGCTCTTCCAGACTTCTTGTAGCGGCTTTTTTATGATATAGTGAGTATTCTCCTATCTCAAGGGATCGAATTGCCTTTAATAGTGCTGATTCAAAGTTATTTCCTATAGCCATAACTTCTCCAGTCGCCATCATCTTAGTTCCTAATGTCTTTTTAGCTCTTCTGAATTTGTCAAAAGGCCATTTTGGTATTTTTATAACACAATAATCAAGTGTTGGTTCAAAACATGCTTTTGTCTTCTTAGTTACTGCATTACTGATTTCATCTAGTCCATAGCCTAATGCTATCTTGGTACTTACTTTGGCTATTGGATAACCTGTCGCTTTTGATGCTAGAGCTGAAGAACGGCTAACTCTTGGATTAATCTCGATTACTGCATATTCATAGCTGTCTGGATGAAGTGCTAACTGGACATTACATCCTCCTTCAATCCCTATGGCATTTATTATGTCTATAGATGCTTTTCTTAACATTTGATATTCTACATCTGATAAAGTCTGTGATGGTGCTACAACAATACTATCACCTGTATGTACTCCAACAGGGTCAATATTTTCCATATTACATACAGTTATGCAGTTACCAAAAGAGTCTCTCATAACTTCATACTCTATTTCTTTCCAACCTTTTATTGATTTTTCTAATAGAACTTGACCAACTCTACTTAATTGTAGACCTTTAGCTAATATTTGTTTTAATTCTTCTCTGTCTTCGGCAATTCCACCACCACTTCCACCAAGTGTATAAGCTGGTCTTACTACAACAGGGTAACCAATCTTAGCGGCAAAATCTACACCTTCTTCCATACTGGTTACAATCTTACTCTCTATAACAGGCTGGTCAATTCTCTCCATCAATTTCTTAAAATCTTCCCTGTCTTCTCCTTCTTTTATTGCCTCGATGGATGTTCCTATAACTCGAACATTGTACTTATCCAATATTCCACTATCATAGAGCTCAACAGCTATATTAAGTCCTGTTTGTCCACCCATACCAGCAATCAAACTATCAGGTCTTTCAATATCAATTACTTTTTCTAGATACTCTATAGTAAGTGGTTCTATATATACTTTATCAGCTACTTCTTTATCTGTCATGATTGTAGCTGGATTACTGTTAACTAATATAGTTTCGATTCCTTCTTCTCTCAGTGCTTGACAAGCTTGTGTCCCTGAATAATCAAACTCTGCAGCCTGTCCAATAACTATAGGTCCTGAACCTATTACCAATACTTTTTTTATGCTCATATCTTTAGGCATCTAATTTACCTCCTTGGTCATTCATTGTGTCAATAAATTCATCAAATATCCCATCTGTATCATATGGTCCTGGACAAGCTTCCGGATGAAACTGTATACTATAAATCTTATACTTATTATGCCTCATACCTTCAATAGTATTATCATTCATATTTATATGGGTCACACTAACATCCTTTGGCAAACCCTCATCAGTAACCACATAACCATGATTCTGGGATGTTATCATGATTTTACCAGTTTTCATGTCCTTCACTGGATGATTAGCACCTCTATGTCCAAATTTCAACTTCTCAGTATTACCACCAAGAGCTAACGCTAAAAGTTGATGTCCCAAGCATATACCAGTTATAGGCTTTTTCCCAACAATCTTTTTAATCTCCTCAATAGACCCAGGTATATCCTTTGGATCTCCAGGTCCATTACTAAGGAATACTCCATCAGGCTCTACCGCCAACACATCCTCTGCTTTCGCATCAGCTGGAAAAATAGTCAATTTACATCCTCTACTCTTAAACGAATCAATAATATTCTGCTTAATCCCAAAATCCATCATGGCAATATGCAAACCATCACCATCTTCAACTTGTACTTCCTTAGTAGTAACTTCTTTCACAGCACTATTATTATTAAATCCATCCAACTGTAATTTTATCTGACTATCAGTTAAATCCCTTAATGTGATAATCCCTTTCATGGTACCATAGTTTCTAATTATCTTAGTCAATGCCCTAGTATCTATACCTTCCAAACCTAATATCCTATTCTCCTTCAAATAAGTATCAAGCTCAAACTCACATCTCCAATTACTAGGGTCATCACATTTCTCCCTAACAATGAATCCTCTAACCTTAGCTCCCTTAGACTGCATATCATCCAAATTGATACCATAATTACCAATCAAAGGATACGTCATAGTAACAATCTGTCCATAATAGGACGGATCAGTCAACACTTCCTGATATCCTGTCATTCCAGTATTAAAAACAACCTCTCCAACTGTCTCCTTAAGATACCCAAAAGCTCTCCCATGAAAAACAGTCCCATTCTCAAGAATCAATCTAGCTCTCATATAGTAAACTCCTTCTAAGTCATCAATTATCATTACCACAAACTTTATCTTTTAATCAGTTAATTTCATCATTCTAATTATCGTACGTTAATCCACCCTGCACCACCGAAGGTAGAAAAGGGGTATGTGAAGCAGCGAGCTACCTCACCCTATTCAAATCATCCCTCATACTAATCACAGCTTCTCTAGCTGCCTTACCAAATTCCTCATCCTTGAACTTATTCCTATAAGCTTCCTTAGTATAAGCCGCAATAATTCCTCTAGAAGAATTAACTATTGCTCCCAATCCATCTTTATTAAAACATCCAGCCAAATCTTCTGCTGTAGCCCCTTGTGCACCATAACCAGGCACCAAGAAGAAAGTCTTAGGCATAATTTTTCTAAGCTCAGTACTCTGCTTTGGATAAGTTGCTCCAACAACTGCTCCAACTCTGCTATAACCAAGCTCACCCATTGATTTCTCTCCCCAACCAGCTACAAGCTTTCCTACTCTGTCATATATCTTTTCACCTTCTACAACAAGGTCCTGTATCTCTCCACTATTTGGATTAGATGTCTTTACTAGCACAAACAATCCTTTATCATACTCATTACAATTCCCTATATAAGGCTCTATGGAATCATATCCTAGATAAGGGTTTAGAGTTATAAAATCCTCTTTATATACTTCAAATGATTCTTCCTCAACTTCTACTCTACCAATATGTCCATTGGAATATGCTAAAGCTGTTGAAGCTATGTCACTTCTTTTGATATCTCCTATTACTATAAGACCTTTTTCTTTTGCATAATCTATTGTATCTATATAAGCTTTCAGCCCATCAACACCAAATTGCTCATACATGGCAACCTGTGGTTTCACAGCAGGTATTAGGTCATATACATTATCTATTATTTCTTTGTTAAAATTATAAAATGCATCAGCTGCTCCCTTAAGAGTCTTTCCATATTTCTCATATGAACTTTCTTTTATATATTCTGGTACAAAATTCAACCTAGGGTCTAATCCTACAACAGTTGCATTATCCATCTCTTTAATCTTTCTTATTAATTGATCTACCATTTTTATCTTCCTCCTTATAAATCTTTATTTGAAAACTATTTTTCCATTTACAATTGTATATTTAACCTTTCCTATTACATTTTTTCCATGGAAAGGACTATTTTTACTTTTTGAATGAAATTTATTCACATCTATTTTATATTCTTCTGTTGGATTAATAATTGTTATATCAGCGATTTTTCCAATCTCCAGTATCCCTTTATCAATTCCTAACATCTTAGCTGGGTTATAACTCATTTTACTGATAAGTTGAAGGGGTGTTAATATCTCTGTTTCAACTAATTCAGTAATTCCTAATGCTACAGCTGTTTCAAGTCCAACTATACCATTTGGTGCTTTTTCATATCCACAATTTTTTTCATCAATATGATGAGGAGCATGGTCAGTGGCTATTATCTCTATTACTCCATCTTTTAATGCTTCTTTTACCGCTTCAACATCTTTTTTACTTCTTAATGGCGGATTCATTTTAGTATTCGTATTTTCTAGTGTTACATCTTCTTCTGTCAAAGTATAATGGTGTGGGCATACTTCAGCAGACACATTCAAACCACTCTCCTTAGCATTTCTTAAAAAGTCTATACTCTCTTTCGTACTAATATGACAGATATGAAGTCTTGCTCCTGTTCTTCCTGCTAGAATTATATCTCTTGATACAATTATGTCTTCTGATTCGGGTGGTATTCCTTCTACACCTAATTTATTTGCAATGCCTTCATTCATAATTCCTGTTTTCGCTAAAGTGGCATCTTCACAATGTGATAATACAGGTATATCTAATTTTTTAGCTTGTATCATAGCATCATTTAGTATCTTTGCATTCATTACTGATTTACCATCTTCACTTAGAGCACATATACCTGCCTTTGACATAGCTTCAATATCTACTAGCTGCTCTCCATTTTGTCCTAATGTAATTGCTCCTATTGGTAGAACATTTACAATCGCTTCATTTTCTGCTTTTTGTTTTACCAGCTCTACTAATTCTTTTGTATCTATAGCTGGATTAGTGTTAGGCATAGCACATATTGTTGTAAATCCTCCAGCCGCTGCACTTTTACTTCCTGTTGCTATAGTTTCCTTATGTTCATACCCTGGTTCTCTTAGATGTACATGAACATCTATAAGTCCTGGTGTTACCCATAATCCTTCTGCATCTATAATTTCATCTGCTTCACAAGTAATGTCTTCTTGTATCTTTACTATTACATCATCTTCTATAAGTAAGTCTAATTTTTTAACTAAGTCTTCTTTTGGATTAATTATTGTTCCATTCTTAATTAATAATTTCATTAATTCAACCCTCCTGAGTTTTTTTGTAAATAATGAAAAAGGGAATATACATGGTAATAATCAATTACCATGTATATTCCCTAATATTACAAAATTTATTTTTTTCAATTACAAATGAGGACAGAATTGCCATAATAATATTATCTGTCTTCATATTATCCATTATGCAGTTTGTATATTTTTTTATACAATAAAAGAACGCACCGATGTCTCGCATCATAATTTCCTCCCTTGCTGGTCTCTCTGTACCAAATTAAAGGTCGACTTGCGTACTGTCGAATTAGTTTTATATATTTTTATAAATGATATCATAGTCTATTATAAAAGTCAATATTTTTTATCCCAGTTTTCCTAATCTTAAAATCAACCTTATATTTTAAGTAAGTTAAAAAAGTGTTTGTGACTTGCTTTATCACAAAACACTTTTTATTCTAATAAGCTTAATTATTAGTTATTTGCCATATACATACTTTAATTTACTATTAGTATTTTCTTTAGCTGAAAGTATCATAATCATCTTCTGTAATATCATTCAATACTTCTCCAGCTTCATCTTCAAAGGCTCTAGCCTGAGATAAATCTTTTAAAGAAATTATACCAACTACGTTCTTATCTTCTACAACAGGAATTCTTTTTACTTGATTGTGTGACATTAGATCAGCTACATCTTTTACATTCATATCAGGTGTTGCAGTTATAACGTCTTTTGACATGATATCTTTACATTTTGCATCTTGTGCATTAATATCTTCTGCAATAGTTTTTAAGACGATATCTCTATCAGTTATTATTCCAACTAACTCATTATTATCTTCTACTGGTATTGAACCTACATCTTCATCTCTCATTTTTCTTGCAGCTTCTTTAATAGATGTATCTTCATTAACGGAAACTATATCAGATGTCATTATTTCTTTAGCTTTCATATTTATACACTCTCCTTCTTATAATCTACACATTTATTATTAGAAGAAAAGTTATATAATATACACAAAAATCTCCAATCAAGATTGATTAACTTGATTGGAGATTTTTTCACTATATCCTTATACCATGACTCTTATAAATTGGAACAGTAAACATTATGCCTTTTCCTGTTTTATCTGTATTCAAGTCAAGGATTATTTCAATTTCATCCATTACATTTATTACAGCTTCTTCAGTAGGAAGTGCAACAAATATAGTCTTATTATATTTTTTGTTATCAGCATTATTCATGTAATTAAACATCTTGGACGATATTTTTACATTACAACCTTCTATCGCTGATAATCCAAATGTATCAATAACTGTATATCTAGATATACCTAGAGCAGCCAGCTTTTTCTTGACACTCTTAGATTTTTTAACATCATTAATAACTATAAAAAGAATATACTTACAGTTTAGCATATATCATCCTCTTTTCTTAAATAGGATTTTTTAATAATATTCACTTTCAAATTCTTTAGCCATAACTTTTTTGTTTTCTCTACTTTCAATATGACGTTGTAATTCTCCGCCTCGCATATGCGTAACAGGTAATACAAACATAATACCTTTATTAGGTTTTTTCATGTCTCCACCTATTACTCTTTCTATATGGTTCATCACTAGTTCAACCTGCTCTTCACGCTCAATAACAGAAAAAACTGTTTTGTTATAATGAGTATCACCATCAATAGATTTCATAAAACCACCAATTACAGGTATATTATAGATATCTTTACTTATTGCTGTAGCACCCATACTATCAATTACAGTTGCTCCTCTAATACCTAATTGCTTCATTTTAAATAAAACTTCAGGTAAATACTCAGGTTCATTTAATACAATAAACAATACGTACACTCTATCACTCCTTCATGTTTTATTATACAAAGTCCTTATATTAAGACTGTTACTAGTCAACGATTAGTTTAATATTTATTTCTATTATATGACATTCCCTATTTAAAATATCATTATACTATTCACACTCTGATACTTCAACTGGTTTTTCATTTTTAAATAACATTTTTAGGAGAGGTGGTGTAACGATTGTTGATATAACCACCAATAAAACAATACTCGTGAAAGTCCTATTTGTTATTATATTGCTTCTCAGCCCTTGATTAGCAACAATCAACGCTACTTCTGCCCGGGCTATCATACCCACACCAACCTGTAATGATTGTTTTCCTTTAAATCCGGATAGTCTTGCACCAAGACCACAACCTACTATTTTACCAAATATAGCGATTACTACTATCACTAGTGCATAACCTATATAATTAACAATATCACTTTTTATCACTGCACTAAGTCCAATACTTACAAAAAATATTGGTGTAAATAATGCATAAGCAAATGATTGTATTTTACTAACAACACGATGTCTATAAGGTGTTGTTGCAAGTGCTACACCTGCAAAATATGCACCTGTGATTGCTGCTACACTAAACATCTCAGCTAAATACGCAAAGATAAAACATAATATTATAGCAAATGTTACAATTCTATCTCTCCATACTGAGCCTTGAGCAAATTTGGTGATTCCTTTTGAGATGATTATACCTCCGATAACAGCTATAACAAAGAATGATACTATTTTTATCATTAGTTGTGTTATATTTGTATCTGCTGAAGGATTAACCATACCTGATACTACAGCTAATAAGATGATTCCTACAACGTCATCTATTATAGCAGCACCCAAGATAGAAATTCCTTGTTTACTAGCTAATTGTTTCATATCTCTAAGAACTGAAACAGAAATACTAACAGAAGTTGCTGTTAATATCGTACCTATATATAATGCAAACATTAATTGATGATGTGCATCTCCGTCTGGTAAAAAACTCTTGAAAAATAATAATGGAACCAGCGTTCCTAGACCCAACGGCAATAGTACACCACCCATTGCAATTATTGAAGCACCTTTTCCTGATGCTTTAAGTTCCTTTAAATCAGTTTCTAATCCAGCTAGAAACATTAAAAATACCACACCTATTTGTGATATGTCACGTATTAGTACATTTTCACCATCTACTAAATCAAAAACTGTCGGACCTATAATAATCCCTACTAGTATTTGTCCAAGAACTGGTGGCATTGATACTTTTGAAGCCAACCATCCGCCAACTGAAGCGGCTACTAATAATATCGCCAGTTGTAATAAAAAATGATACTCTTGTGCATGTTGCATCATTGCTGAAAAATCCATTTTTTATGCCCCCTAATATAAATTTAAAATAGCACAAATTAGATTCTACTACTATTATGTACAATATGCAATGGTAATAATGTCGAATATCACAATGTTTTCATTATTTTTTTAGTAAAATATATCTATATTTTGGCTAATCTTAAAACATCCATCATTATATGTAGTAAAAGTGCATAATAAAATCAGTGTTTTAATGCTCTAACAGCTATATATCTAAATTATGTTTTACATAAACAAAACTGTCTCATAATATATTTTACAATTTCACCCTAGTAAAATAAATCCTTATGAGACAGTTCACATTATATACAATCAATCAATAAAAAGTAATACCTTATTTTCTTCTACAAAAACCTTTAATTACGTTTTACAGACTAATCATATTATACACTTGCAATATCTTTTAATTTTTGAGCTTGATCTGCTGTTACTAGACTATCAACTACTTCTTCTATATCTCCATCAAGTATACTATCTAGTCTATGCAATGTTAACTTGATTCTGTGGTCAGTCACTCTACCTTGTGGGAAGTTGTAAGTACGTATTTTTTCACTTCTATCTCCTGTACCTACTTGACTTTTTCTGTTCTCCGCTAATTCTTTCTGCTGTTTCGCTTGTTCCATATCAAATAATCTAGAACGAAGTACTTTTAAAGCCTTATCTTTATTTTTTAGCTGAGATTTCTCATCTTGGCAACTAACTACTAAACCAGTTGGCAAGTGAGTAATTCTAACAGCAGAGTCAGTTGTATTAACACATTGCCCACCATTACCAGAGGCTCTGAATACATCTACTCTAATATCATTCATATTAATCTCAACAGCTACATCTTCAACTTCAGGTAATACAGCTACCGTTACTGTAGAAGTATGGATTCTTCCTCCTGACTCAGTAACAGGAACTCTCTGAACACGATGTACTCCACTTTCATATTTTAATTTTGAATAAGCACCTTTACCAGTAATCATGAACACTACTTCTTTGAAACCGCCAACACCGCATTCGTTAAAACTTATCAATTCAACTTTCCATCTATTTCTTTCAGCATATCTTGAATACATACGAAATAGGCTTCCAGCAAATAGAGCCGCTTCATCACCACCAGCTCCACCTCTAATTTCAACAAAAACGTTTTTATCGTCATTAGGATCTTTTGGCAATAATAATATCTTTAATTCTTCTTCTATCTGAATTAGTCGTTCCTTACTCTCATTTAGTTCTTCTTTAGCCATTTCTTTCATTTCTGGGTCTTCTTCTTCTTCCAGAATAGCTAAACTATCTTCTAAATTAATTTTAGTGTTTTTGTATTCTTTATATTTATCAACTATTGGTAATAGATCGCTATGCTCTTTCATAAGCTTACGCCATCTATCTTGTTGACTAATAATATCTGGATCATTAATCATTTCAGATATCTCTTCAAATTTACTTACAATACCGTCTAATTTACCAAACATAACTACACCTCTCTATATTGTTAGGGAATTTATAATTATGAATTACCGCAATAAAAGCGACTATAGCCGCTTCATTCTCACAGAGAATATTTTATCCCTTATTTATTATATGCACCAGCTACAACTCTATTAATTCCAGTTAGATCTTTGTAGATTTTAATATCCGTGTACCCTAATGCATTTAGAATCTTCTTCACTTCATCACTTTGGTCATATCCTACTTCATATAAAATATAGCTCCTTTTTTTTGTTCTATTTTTAACCTCTTTGGAGATTTCCCTATAAAAATATAGTCCATCTTCTCCACCATCTAAGGCTCCTATGGGTTCATGTTCTTTCACTTCAATCATCAAATCACCTATATCATTACTTCGAATATACGGTGGATTAGATATAAAAAGCTGAAAGTCATGATTTTCATCTATATCTTCAAATAAGTTGCTTCTGACAAATTGTATCCTGTCAGCAACATTATTAATGATTGCATTTTCTTTAGCAATTTTAAGGGCTTCATCTGATATATCCACAGTAGTAGCTTTTACATCATTACAATTATAACATATGCTTATTGGAATACATCCAGTGCCTGTACCAATCTCTAATATATTAGTTATATTGTTTTCCTTAATGTATTTAATTGCTTCTAATACAAGTACTTCAGTGTCTTGTCTTGGAATCAACACATTTTCATTAACTTTAAATGTCAAACCCATAAATTCTTGATATCCAATTATATATTGAAGGGGTTTACCCTCAGCTCTCTGTGCTATATAATTATTATATATATTATATTTTTCTTCTGCTATTAATTCATTACCGTTAATTATAATATATACTTTATCAACTCCAAGTACATGTTCTAGTAATAAATCAGCATCTAATCTAGCATCAGTAATGTTATTACTTGATAAAGTCTTAATTCCATCATCCAATGCGTTCCTTATGGTCTTCTTCATCGTTAACTAAGACCCCTTTCAAAGAAGCAATTGCAACTTCTATCTGTGAACCATCTGGCTCTCTTGTTGTTAATCTTTGTAACCATAATCCAGGTTTTGCAATAACAGCTGCGAGTTTTGATTCTGATCTGCCTAACCATTTTATAATTTCATATGACAATCCAGCTATTAATGGTAAGCATAATAATCTTACAGCGAACCTTAACCAAAATGTCCTAACATCAATAATCATTAATACTAGTATACTCATAAGAACTACAATAAGCAAGAAGTTTGTTCCACATCTCTTATGGTATCTTGAATGTTTCTTGATATTTTCAACAGTAAGTTCTTCTTCGTGTTCTAGACAATTTATAGATTTATGTTCTGCTCCGTGATATTGAAAAACTCTTTGTATATCTTTCATCAATGATATTATTTTCAGATATACAAGGAATATAACAACTCTTATTACCCCGTCTACCAAATTGATTAAACTTTCATTTGGTAATTTATCCTTGACTAATTGAGAAAGTCCTAAAGGTAATAGCACAAATAATCCTATTGCCAATATTATTGACAATACAACTGAAAAACCTACTACAACTTTATCTAATTTGTCTCCAAATACTTTAGTTAAAAATCTGTCGAATTTACCCGGTTCTTTTTCTTTCTCATCTTCTACTTCAAAAAACTCAGCTGAATAAGTAAGAATCTTCATACCTATAATTAATGATTCCACAAATGCTAACATACCTCTGAATATGGGCAGCTTAAATAGTTTTACTTTTTCGGAAAAGCTTGTATATTCTCTTTTATCAATTATTATTTCTTTATCTGGTTTTCTAACAGCAACCGCATAGGTGTTTTTGTTTTTCATCATAACACCTTCGATAACAGCTTGACCTCCTATATCTACTGGTTTCAATTATATCACTTCCATATTATATTATTTTTAAAACTTATTAAATTATAACATGTTATCTTTTTTTTATCTACCTATTTAACTCTTTATAATGTATTTGTGAACAAAAGAGGCTACACCTACTTTTCAAATCAAATTAGTTCATTTGAAAAGATTTCCTTTTGGTATAAAAAAAGTTGAGGATAATCCTCAACTTCTTAGCTAATTAGTTATTTTCTTGGTTCATACCATATTTACGGTTGAACTTATCTATACGTCCACGAGCAGAAACTGCTTTTTGAGTTCCAGTATAAAATGGGTGACACTTTGAACAAATTTCAACGTGAATGCTTTCTTCTGTTGAACCTGTAACAAACTCGTTACCGCAGTTACATTTTACTTTAGCTTGATGATATTTAGGATGAATTGCTTCCTTCATTTGTTTCACCTCTTTCAAATGTTAGACTTAATATTATATGCCGACATAAGTCGAACTTATATTTTAAAACAGCTTTTATATTATAACACATGAAATAATAGTATGCAATACTTTTCATGGCTGTATTTAAATAGTTTGTTAATTTATCTATATTTATCTAGTAAATTATTGTTGATTGTATTAAAGAAATCCGTGTTATTCTTAGATTTAACAAAAACTTTTAATATGCTTTCAGTAACTTCATCTGAACGCATATTACTACTTGCTTTCCTTAATCTATAAATAGCATCCATCTCTTCTTTTGTATATAGTAAATCATCTCTTCTTGTACCAGATTTGGCAATATCAATAGCTGGGAATATTCTTTTTTCAGATAGCTTTCTATCAAGAACTAACTCCATATTACCTGTTCCTTTAAATTCTTCAAATACTACTTCGTCCATCTTACTTCCTGTTTCAACAAGTGCTGTAGCAAGTATTGTAAGACTTCCTCCTTCTTCAATATTTCTAGCTGCACCAAAGAATTTCTTAGGCATATGAAGCGCTGCAGGATCAAGACCTCCAGATAAAGTTCTTCCACTTGGTGGAATAGTTAAGTTATAAGCTCTAGCTAGTCTTGTTATACTGTCAAGTAATATATATAGATCTTTCTTCTGTTCAACCATTCTCTTGGCTCTTGCCAAAACCATCTCAGAAACTCTTTTATGATGTTCAGGCAGTTCATCAAAAGTAGAATATATAACCTCTACATTATCACCATTAATAGAACGTCTTATATCAGTTACTTCTTCGGGTCTTTCATCAATTAATAAAACTATAAGATGAGAATCAGGATGATTTGTTGTTATGGCATTAGCAATTTTTTTAAGTAACGTTGTCTTACCTGCTTTTGGAGGTGCCACAATCATACCCCTTTGCCCTTTACCAATAGGCGCAACAAAATCAATTAGTCTGGTTGAATATTCTGAAGAGATTGTTTCAAGACGAACCCTTTCATTAGGGAAAATAGGTGTTAAGTCTTCAAAGTTAGGTCTTTTAGCAGCATTGGCAGGTGAATCGCCATTTACAGACTGGACATATAGTAATGCTCTAAATTTTTCATTTTCTTTTGGTACTCTTATATTACCAATTATTAAATCTCCAGTCTTTAAATTAAATCTTCTAATTTGTGATGGTGACACATAAACATCATCTTCACCTGGTAGATAATTAGCACATCTAATAAAACCGAATCCATCTGGTAATACTTCCAATACTCCGTAAGCTATTTCTCCGCTATTTAAATCTTGGAAATCTGAAGGTACAGTTTTAGTAGGTTTATCTCTATGTACTTCTTTTTTGATTTCCTTGCTATTTTCATTAGATTCTTTATTTATATCTTTTTGAACTTCTTTTTTTTCTTCTATTTTATATTGCTGTTTTTTGTATTCTGCTTTCTTAGGAACAACTTTCTCTTTATTAACAGTTTTTTCTACTTTTTGTTCTACTTTCGGTTCTTCTTTTTGTTCCACTTTTTCAAGTTTTGGCTGAGTTTTCTTTACTTGTTTCTTCTTTGTTTTTGGTTGTGATTTTTCTTTCGGTTCTGTTTCTATTTTTTGTTGCTTTTCTTGTTCCACATTTTGTTCCTGTTTTTCTTCTTCTTTCCCTTGTTGTTTAGCTTCAACTTCCGTAAGAATTTGCACAAGCTCTGCTTTCTTGAATGTTGTAACACTTCTAATGCCAATTTCTTTTGCTTTCTTGCGAAGCTCAGCTAAAGTGAATTTTTTGAAATCTGTACTCATTAGAGCACCCCTTCCGTTTTTAATTAATTATTACTCCAACCGAAACTATGTAAATATTATATCAAATATGTTATATTAGTTAGACTTAAGTTATTAATAAAAATTTTCCAATATAAATATATACCAAAGTTTGTCCCATGATGATTATTTACAATATAATAATAAACCATCTGTTAATTAAATCAATTACTCTCTAATTATTTAATATATAAAGCACATTTTATATTGGGATTAATAATGATAAGTCATATGAAATATAAATTGGATATGCTTATATTGAACTTATTTTATATAAATAATTTAATTCAATATAATGTTTTAGTCTTAGCAATGTTAATAGTCTATATACCCTATATTAGTATATCTGTTGTTTTCTTATATTTTATTAAGCAATTTTATACATTATATATATTATACCATAAAAAAGTGAATTAA
>NZ_BTPU01000056.1:0-35489 GCF_036985595.1 Vallitalea maricola
CAAGAAAATTCTCAAGGCTGTCACTTTCTCCATCAGACGAGCATTCTAATCTGAAGTTAAACTCTCCATAGGGAGGTCAATTAAATGCATTAAGTCCAATCCCCAAGGAAATACCACTATCACTGACACAAGGTGGCGCTAGAAAACCTTTAAAATGGTATTTGTCCATTAAATATGTATTACATGGACAATTCAAGGCAAATCCACCTGACATAGCTAGGTAGGTTTCCTTTGGAACAATACCAAAATCTCTAATAGCATTTTCAATATTCAATTCCATAATCCTATAAGACATGTTCTGAATAATTTTCATTACCATGCTTATTTTATTTTCTCTTTCACTAAATCGCTTATCAAAGTAATTAAATCTGACTCCTGCATCCTCTTGGGTATAGGACTCAATTTCTCTAACTAGACTAAGAAGTTGATTCTCTGCTTGATTTGATTTATCCAATGGCAAAGCTTTATTTACAAGAATATTATCAACTTCAAGATATGACTTACTTTCACTTGCCGCAGCAAGTGCCATCAAACTACCCTCTCTCATATTGAAGTAAGTTGATACATGTTCCCAAAATATTCCTGGAGAAAAGACAGGGGATAATGAAAGGTCCTTAGTACCAGCTTTTGAAAAAGCGGCAACAAATGGATATTTCTCAATCTCACCTATTTCGCCTTCTTTATTGTAAGCATTGACAATACAATCAGAACCAGCATCTAAATTGAATCCAAGAATATTTTCTTTTCTATATATCTCTGTATCCATAAATATACAAGAAGATAAATGTGACATACAATGGTAGGTATACTCAGGATATTTATGTTTTGATAAGTAACTATCATCTGCTAATAATTCTGGAACACCCCATATTTCTATGACATCATCTAATGTTAATCCTTCTTTTTCTAGTAAACTACTCAAAATCTGTTGACAATGTTCTTTATCATAGCAGGCAAATGCATTTTGTTTATACCCAGTTAATCGCTCTAGTTCCCAATAACGTATAAGCTTTACATTAGAATTCTTTTTTTCCCATAGTGCAACGCAATTATCATGTCGAATTCCTATTGAAAGAACATTACTAGCCTCATTGATTTCTAAATATGCTGATAAATAATATCCATCTTTCATTGGACTTCTACCTTTCCTACTATAGTTTTTTTGTATTTATATTGGCATTCATTATTCTTATTAAAAGAATCTGTTTATTAAATAATGGATCTTTTTTCAGTAGTTCTTTTACTTGCTTTGCGATCTCCTTCTGCTTTTCATAATCTAAATCAAATAATTCGATGCCTTTATACAAATTGGTAAATGTATAAACATAGATTTCTTTTTGAGAGAGGTTATATGGATTATATTTTTTAATTAATTCTTGTTTTTGAAACTCATCTTTCCATATTTCCATTTGAAGCTTTCTCTCCAATACTTCTTGGTTTTTATATTGTTCATGATTCTTGAATAGGATTCTATAACCATTGAAATAGCCCACTCTTATATTTTTACGCAAAGCAAAATTACATGCTTCTTCAATTCTATTGATTATAGGCTCTCCTTTATCATTCAAAGAGGTATTACAGATAATAGGTACTCCTGACACTCTCTCAAATTCCTTCATTACCTTATAGAGGTATGTTTGAGGATTACTTCTATCAATAGTCTGCAACCTTGATGTTCCATCTTCATGGACGATTGCAGGTACTATCTGTCTTTTATCCTCTAACAGTTCTAGAGCTTGTAACATAAAAGGAGATTCGTAATCATTATAAAACCATTCACCTACTTTTTCTTTTAATACAATTGGAGCTACAGGTCGCCACCATTGTCTTTTCTTTACTTCATTCAAACGATCCTTTGTTCTAGTGTATCTAGGATCACCAATCAAACTTCTTGCACCTAAAGCTCTTGGTCCAACCTCAGAACTTCCTTCATACCATAGAACAATGTCTTCCTGCATATCTTCTACAACTCTAGCTGCGTCAAATTCTTCTACGCTTTCTATAAAATTACTGAATTCCTGTTTTTCTAGGAATTCTTTTACTTTGTAGCTATCACCGTAATAAGCATGTTCCAATTTGAAATCAAAATCACCTGAGGTTCTCACATAAAACGATGATAATCCAATCCCCAATGCCATACCAGAATCACTTACACAAGGTGGTGCTATAAATCCTTTGAAATGATATTTATTCATTAAATAGGTGTTGCATGGACAATTCAAAGCAAATCCACCTGACATAGCAAGATAAGACTCCTCTGTACGTAATCCAAATTTCTCAATAGCTTCTTCAATGCTATTATCCATAATTTTATAGGATATTTGTTGAACTATTTTCATAGCCATACTTATACGATTTTCCTTCTCACTAAATCTTTCATCAAAATAGTTGAATTTTTTACCTATATCGTCTTTGGTATAGTGGTCTATTTCATCCATCATACTGAATATTTTTTTGCGACTGTTTGTCCCCATCTTAAATTCATCAAAAGGGAGTATATCTTCTATATTATAATAGGCTTTACTCTCACTAGCGGAAGCTAATGCCATTAGAGTACCTTCTCTTATGTTATATCGCATTAAAGCCCATCCCCATATTTCAGCTGGTGATACAACTGGAAATAAGTTCAACTTTTTTCCAGCTTCTGAGTAACATCCCATATAAAAGTGCCGGTCATATTCACTTATACCCTCTCTATCATACGCATCAATAGTGTTATCAGAACCACCGTCTACAGCAAATGCTAGAATATTTTCATCCCTGAATAAATCCATATCCATACAAAGACAAGATGCCAAATGAGCAAAACCGTGTAATGTGTATTCAGGAAACAAGTACTTTGGTAAATAGCTATCATCCTCTTGTAACTCTGGCTCACCCCATATCTCTACTACATCATCTAATGTAATATCATATTCACTTAACAATTCATTGATGATTTCTTTACACTGCTTAACATCAAAAAATGGTAACCTTTGTTGCTTAATACCTGTTAATCTTTCTAACTCCCAGTAATGAACTAAGGATACGCTGTGTCCTTTTTTTTCCCACAAAGCAATACTTTCATCATGTCTATGTCCTGCTTTATACAAATTACCTAATTTAGAGATATTAATATAAGCAGAGACATAAAACCCATCCTTCATAGTCTAATCTCCCTTCTGGATACTTCTCGTGTTTCTTATTTTGCAAGTTCTGCTAATATATTCTCACCTTTGTCAACTATTACGTAATCCGAGTATTCAAATATGGGGGCATTTACATCAGTATTGACTGCTATAATAACCTGTGCACCCTTAATACCAACCATATGTTGAGTTGCTCCTGACACTCCCAATGCAACACAAATATCAGGGCTTATACTAATACCCGACTGACCAATCTGACGATTCTCCTGAATCATCTTTTCTTCTACAGCTGCCTTAGTCCCTACAACGACAGCACCATATTGTCGTGCAACTGTTTTGCATAAATCCATAGAGTGTTTCATTCCTCTTCCAACGACAAAGACAATCTTGGCAGACTTAATATCCACACGTTCCTTAAGATTTAATGCTTTACGTTCCAAGACCTCAATATTTTTGTCTGAACCGTTTTCTGTATAGGAGAAATATTCCATATTGAAGTTTATCTCATTAGTTACAAATTTTGATTCGAATATATTTTCTTTTATTGTACACAACTGAAGCTTCTCATTAATACATGTTATCTTCGCTAATACAGATTCACTCATAGCTGGTCTAATGAAGACATATCTTTCCTTATCACCATCATACTTTATATCAGTGCAGCACGCAGTTAGTCCAGCATTAAACCGAACAGATAACATTGCAGCTGTCTGTCTGCCTGTTATAGATGCTGGAAATAATATGACATCAGGTAGTTTATCTTGCAGCATTGTTGCTATACATTTAACATATAATGAAATACTATATCCGTGTCTTTGCTCACAAAAGATAACTCTATCTGCTCCATATTGAAATAATTTCTTGAACTGATCTTCCCGATTTACTCCAACACAAATAACTGATACCTCATCATTATCGTTTCTCTTTAACCTAATCCCTTTATGTAGAATCTGTAGTGCATGTTCTGTTGCATATTGTACATCCTGATCATTTATAATCCATATTTTTTTATTTCCCATATGTATATACTCCATTGACTTTTCCTAATATAATATTTTTAATGATCATAGCCGTATTTTCAATATCTCCGTCCAATACTGTCTGTTCTTTTTTTACCATAGGATTGATTTTGTTAACATCTTGAACGATGGTCTTAGACCCTTTTAGTCCACACATGGACCTATCAATCTCTAAATCATTCATATTCCAAACAACTATTTCTTTGTTCTTTGCACGCTTTAACCTTAACAAGTTGATTTTTTTATATATAGTAGTGCAATTTCTATATGAAATGACTGCTGGTAATCTTACTCTCAACTTTTCAATGCACTCACCATTCTCTCTTTCAATAGATGCATTTTCTAGACTTAAATCCATTATGGTCTCAACCTGAGCTATGCAAGGCATCCCTAACTGTTCTGAAAGAGCATATACAACTTGTCCTGTTTCACCATCTACTGTTTTTTGCCCACAGCAAATAAGGTCCACATCACCTATTTTTTCAATTGCTTTTTTTAGTACATAGGAAGTTGCGATAGTATCCGCACCTGCAAAATGCTTATCACTTAGATGAATGACATCATCAACTCCAAGTGCAATACAACGTCTTAATGCTTCTTTAGCACCCTCAGGACCCATACTGATACAGATTATCTCTGTACCTTCTTTTTTCATTTCAATTATATTTTGTAGAGCATACAAATCATATGGATTTATTACCAGATTTTCAAGGTGTTCATTTTCCTTGTAAACAAGTTCCTTTTTTACAGGTTTAACACACATAACTATTCTCAAGTCAACCAATTCCTTTCATAAGCTAAAATTACATTTACCATATTTTTCACCTAGACCACTCGACTTCTAATCATGTTATATATGGTATTTTTTTGCATTTCATTGGTTCCTGAATAGATACTGCACGCTAGAGCATCCCTTAATTCCCTTTCAATCTCATAATCTTTTGTATACCCATAAGCGCCAAATATCTGAAGAGCATCTCTACATGTCTTAATGTAATTTTCACTAACATAGGTTTTAAAGATAGAAGACTCCATAAAAGCACTTTTACCTTGATCCTTTAGCCATGCTATTTTATATAACATCAATCGAGATAATTCTATACTCATTTGCATATCAGCTATTTTATGAGATATAGATTGATTTTCACCGATTAACCGATTAAATTGTTTTCTATTATTTACATGTTCTAAACATTTTTCCATTATTCTCTGCATGACACCTACATGAGGAGCAAATTCATAGCAACGCTCCCATTCAAGTGCCGCAGTCATTATATTAGCTCCCATATTGAATCTACCCAGAACGTTTTCCTTGGGAACAATACAATTGTCCAGTACAATTTCTGATGTAGGACATGCTCCTAGACCCATTTTCTTTATATCTTCACATACCTGAAATCCTTCAAAATCTTTTTCCACAACAAAAGCTGTATAACGTTTGAAAGCACCTTCACTTGTTACTGCGAAAACAATAAAGATATCTGCAATTGGACCGTTGGAAATGAACATCTTCGTACCATTTAGGACATAATGATCCCCTTTATCTTCTGCATGAGTAGCCATACTCATAGCATCCGATCCAGCTTCTGCTTCAGTGATAGCAATTGCACCAATCTTTTGTCCTGCTACCATCTTCTCCAAATATTTTTCTTTTAACTCTTCACTACCGTAGAGATAAATTAGGTTTTGACCTACCCAGATATGATTATTGATTACGAAAATAAATCCGTTATTCTTACAAGCATACCCTAATCCTTCAAACATCAAAGCTGCTGTAAGATAGCTTTCTCCTAAGCCACCGTATTGTTCTGATACAGTGACTCCTAATAACCCTAGATCAGAAATTTCTTTCCACATTTCCATTGAGAATGTTTCTATGTACTTATTGTCATTAAGATGATTTTTTGCAAAATCAATGATTTCATTCTTTAACATCATTTGTTCTTTTGAAATAAAGAAATCCAAAGTATCCCTCCTTGCTGTTTTGGTGGTTAACTGAAATGTATAATAGAACTGAATATATTTTTTGAATAAAACTTTTATCGTTAAAGATTAGTCATTCAACTGTTTTCGTATAGAAAATAGGGCATTTTTCTTTTAAATATTATGAATAGTTGGTTTATAAGTTTAATATATGTTTTAAACTAGCTCATAATTATGAAATTATAGCACCTTTTTTAGATAAAATATAGAAATATTATCTTTAGAATTTATTGTTATAATTTTCATCGTATTTTAATAATATCACTTATTTATACATTTTTCAATGTTTTTATTATTTATTATCAATTATATAGCTTATTAACAGTTTTTTCTTCTTTTAAATATTAATTAAACTATATATATTAATATATTATTCCAAACTTTATTATTGTTAATATTTAAATTAATTTATCATTAATAATATTTTACTAATTTTATTATATTTCTAAATTATATTCATGCTTTAACATTATAATTATAAAACCATTTCTTTATCTGTATATTAAAATTATCAAATAATATTTCTACTATTATTTAACACTATACTTAAGCAAAAAAAACCTAGGCAATAGTCTATTACCTAGAATTTTTTGTTACAACCATTTAGTTTTCTAAAATGCCTGTTTTCTAACAATAGTATAGTCATCACCCATTCTAAAATAAGGACAACCATTGTACTTACTATAACTTAATTTTTCAACATCGTCTTGCTCTAGGCTCAATGAACAATAATAGTCATCAGTTTCTTCATCATAAGTCAGATACAGGCAATAATCACACTGATTTTTTTTCATCTTTACTTCCTTTCATTCTTCCTTATCATTTATCTATTTCAATAATTATAGTCCCCATCCTTCATATAAAGTACTTCTAAACAGGTTATCTAATGCATCAATATCATCACTTACCTGTATGTTAAGGGTTTTAACATATTCATTATAATAACATATTTTATCTTCTAGAAAATCATTAATAATATTTATTTTCTTTTGCTTGTCTATTTCGTAGCCCCTTCGTTTTATAACAAGTAGTTTTTCAATCTCATTGACTAATTCTTCATCCAAGTCTAGATGATTCATAAGCTCTTCAAATAACATAGGTGGCTGAGTTCCATACTTTTCAGTCCACATACATGCCATAATTGGTCTAAGTACATAAAAGTACTTTTTAATTCTTATCTTTTCACCCTTTAAATACACTCTATAATTCCCCTCTGCCATATGTAAATAGTGATAGATACATGATTTAGAAGAAAAATAATCTTTTAGCAACTCTTTTAGTTCACTAACTAGATTAGTTCTCTCCCCATATATGATTGGAGAGCTTAACCATTCTAGTAATGTGGGATTAGATTTTTTAAATAACACCAATGTTTTTCTTATATCCCATCCATTAATGTCAAGTAAGTCGTTTATAGGTAATTCTATGACATCTCTTTTTTCCTTAATGGACATATACCATTCTGGTTTGTGAATATATATAAATCTTACATCATAATCACTATCTTTGGATTCAAAGCCCCAGCCCCTGCTTCCTGATTCTACAGCATATAGGATTTTTACTTCATGTTCTTGCTCTATCTCTTTCAACTTTTGTAATATAATGTCTCTCATTGTCCATTTCCCCTTATCTTTTTATTACTAATCTGGATTATTAATATGTAAAACACAGATATATCACCATTAATATATTATAACACTAAATTATATTATTGTATCTATGATTGTTAAAAAGCAAAATAGTATATGTATATACATACACCTTTAATAATGTAAAACTTAAATTAACATTGATTTAATATATCTTTTATGTTATCATATGACTATACAGTCACATTATATTAGAGGAGATAATTAAAATGCCATCAAACACCTATTATAATCTACCTACAACCAAAAAAGATAAAATTTTTAAAATGGCTTTAGAGGAATTCACAAATAATAGTTATAATGATGCATCTATAACTCGTATGGTAGAAACATTAAAAATAGCTAAAGGAAGTATTTATCAGTATTTTAATAACAAGAAAGACCTATATTTTTTTCTAATAGAACAAGTAAGCACGAAAAAGCTCGAATACATCAGTTCTAATGTCAAGTTTGAAACCTCTGATTTCATAGAACTATACAAACAGATATTAAAAATCGGAACTAGATTTGATATAGAATATCCAACTTACAGCATATTCTTATCAAAAGTATTTAGTGGCAATCATGACCCTTTTAAGAACGAAACAATAGATAGTATGAAACTGATGTCTGATAATTATATAAAAAACCTAATAATTCAAGCCCGTGATAACGGACAAATAAGAAAAGATATAGATATAGAATTGATAGCCTTTTTTCTAACAGAAATAACAACAAATATAGGTAGATATATAATGAAAAAGAATGATATCAACCAACAAAAGTTAGTAAGTAACATTAAAAATGATACCTTAAATATACAGATTGAAAAGGCACTTGATGATACCTTAGAACTAATTAAAAAAGGTATCTTAGCCTAATATCAGTTTAAAATTAAAAATATAACCTTAGGGTATATTTTTTTAATATAAAAGTGACTAGATAGTCACATATCAATAATAGAGAAAATAATTAAAATGGTGACCTCTCTATTAAATAAAAATAATAAAGGAGTTGTTTATAATGTTATATTTTAAAATTATGTGTTTCTTATGGGCAGCAATAGGTATTATTTCCAGAATCGCTATGGCTGTAATGAAAGATAACTGGAACAAATGGGAAACAACAAAAGCATACAAAGAGAAAAAACCCCTGTGGATATACATAGTATGTATAGTTGGTCTTATATTAATAGCCATGACTTGGTATATTTATATAGTTTATTCTATTCCCTACGGATGGATATTAGGCACCTTGATATCCCTTACAGGTATTAAGATATTAACTCTAATGTTCAACTACAATAAATTCCTGGAATTTCTCCACGCTACATTATACAATCCTAAGAAAATGCTTAGATTAAATATCAGCGTAATTATATTATCAATTATACTGATAGCATTTGGTATATGGCTATACTAAATAGTCAATAGTTACTGCTCTATATCTTGACATAATTTATATTTATAAAATATGAAATAAAAATATTAGGCTATTCATCATAGTCCAAGTAAAATAAGATAGACTCTATTTAGCTGTTAATTCATCTCTAAATAGAGTCTATACTATATATTATAATTTAAACATCATTAAAAATATCTATTGTATCTTTCCTTCCTTACAATTAACATTTCCTTTATAATAATCAATTTTCTTATTGATCTTCATCAGATTTTTTTCAGTTGATTTCATATGTTCTAAGACCTTGTTTTTATGGTTTGTCAATATTTCAAGTCTTTCTTCTAAAGTATCTTCAGTATTGGTAACTAAACTAAGTCTAACTATTTGCTTAATATTTTTTAGTGGCATTCCTGTTTCTTTTAGGCAACATACTAATTCTAACCATTGAATATCGGTTGTAGTATACTCCCTAACACCATTGTCATTCCTTTTTACCTTAGGTATTACTCCCTCTTTTTCATAATATCTTATTGTATGAGTGCTAAGATTTAATTTATCAGATACATCTTTAATCGTAAAACTCAATTCATCACCCACTTTAATCCTTTATTTATATGCATGTTCCAGTATACTGGTTGCTTCACTTAATGTCAACTTATATGGGTCTAATTCAAATAGACCTCCCATAGTATCCATAGCATTCTTGGCATACATTTCTAGATTATCTTTTTGTATTCCATAATTAGATAATTTTAACTTATCTACTCCACATTCATTTTGTAATTTCAAAAGTGCATTAACAAAATCTATTGGTTCTTCTGCATTTTGATTACCTAGTGCTCTTGCCATTTTTATGAATCTATCTGGTATTTTATCCATAAAAAAACTATAATACGCTTCTGATATCATAATCAAACCTGCTCCATGAGGAAGCTCAGGATGATAGGCACTGAGAGCATGTTCCAAGGAATGCTCAGATATACAACTGGATGTTGATTCAACAAATCCTGATAACGTATTAGCTAGAGCCATATCTGTTCTAGCCTCTTTGTCGTTTCCATCATTAACTGCTTTCGCCAGAGACCTTCCTATTAATTCAATACTTTTTAATGCATACATATCACTGATTTCATTAGATATATTAGCAAGATATCCTTCTGTAGCATGAAATAGTGCATCAAATCCTTGATATGCAGTAAGTTTTGTTGGTACACTCATCATCAAATCAGGATCCACAATTGATATACTAGGAAATGTATCATTATTGCCATAGCCAATCTTTTCAAAGGTATCTTCTTTTGTTATAACAGTCCATGGATCTGCTTCAGTACCAGTACCAGCAGTTGTTGTTATTGCAACAATCTCTAATGGTTTATTACCTAAAGGTAATCCTTTACCAGTTCCACCATGTACATAATCCCAATAGTCACCTTCGTTAGTTACCATAATCGCAATACTTTTTGCGGCATCAATACTGCTTCCACCACCAAGACCTATTACAAAATCACAATTGTTTTTCTTGGCAATTTCTGAACCCTCCATTACATTTTTGTAAGTAGGATTTGGTTTAATTTTATCATAAACTACATATTCACATGAATTATTTTCAAGTAACTTACATAGCTTATCCAAATACCCGTATTTCTTCATTGAAGTCCCTGAAGATATTACAATCAGCGCTTTTTTCCCTGGCAACTTCATTTCACCTAACTTGTTAATCATACCACTGCCAAAAAATATTTTTGTTGGAATATAATACGAAAAATTATTTTTATCCATAACACAACCCCTTTTCTTATTAATTATTTATTGGTTATTTTTATCATACCCCTTAGAGTTAACTCTAAGTCAAGAACTTTTTATGGATTGATAACTATAAATCCCTAAAGTTCAAAATATCAAAATTATAATTTCATAAATCCACTATTTTGTCCTTTTCAATATGTATTACATTACTAGTTTTTAAAGATGCTCTAATTCTTTAACCATAATTACTCTAAATAAGTATTTCCAAATGAAAAAGCACCAGCTATCGCTGATGCTTACCTATTACTCTTTATTCACTTACCACTTTTATAGCCTTATCAATAAATAAAATTCCTTCTAGATGATCTATTTCATGACATAGGCATTTTGCTAGATCGCCTGTTCCAACGATTGTAAATTTTTCATTATTTTCATTCAAAGCCTCCACTTTTACTGTGGCTGGTCTTTTTAGTTTGCCCCATTTTCCTGGAACGCTTAAACATCCTTCTGTCACTTCCTGGGTTCCACTACTTTCTACGATACGAGGATTTATTAATTTAATAAGCCCCTCTCCCATGTCTATTACAACTAATCTTTTCAGTATTCCTACTTGTGGTGCCGCTAAACCTGCCCCATTACCTGTATTATACATTGTATCAGCCATATCATTCAGAATCATCAATATCTTTTCATCAACACACTTGACTTCTTTACTTTTCTTCCTTAATATTTCGTCATCAACTATTCTAATATTTCTTATTGCCATAGTAAGACCTCTTTCCTCAATCAATGTTTATAAAAAAGTTTTGGAAACTTAATAATTTATATCTAAAACTATTATATATGTATGATTTTTTAAGTCAAGTGCCAATAAGTATTGATTAATCTTACTGAGTATATTATTTTTTAGATGCCTGATTCAATATTTCATCAGCTTTATCTATATCTAGATTTCCTCTATATACGTCCTCGATAATTCTATTTAAATCCATTTCTTCATATGATTGTATTAATTCTTTGTTTCCTTCCACGTTTAATTTTTTTTGTAGGAAAGAACTGAACTCTTTAACACTTGGATATTCGTATACTTCTGATGCAATAATTGAAGTTTTATACTTTTTGTTTATTAATCTTATCCATTCTACTGCTACTATGGAATCTAATCCTAAGTCTATGAATTTTTTATCTATATTAACTTCTTCTAAATCAATATACAGTACTTCTGCAAGGGTTTCTGCAAGCTCTCTTTGCAATCCATCTGATGTTATATTCTTATGTTCATTTGTTTCAGTAATAGGCATTTTACTTGCACATACTTGTGATAAACCAGTATCTATTGTATTTAGAGTTATTTTGGGCTTATTCATAACAGTAGATTTCAACAATTGTGTTGGATTTTTATGTAAATCTTGTAATAGTATCCCTTTAGGTTTATTAACATTTTCATTATTATATCTATCTGTTATTGATTCTGACATTAATATCTTCTCAGCCTGTTCTCCACTGCCATTCAGTTTTTTGTATAAGTAAGTACTGAATTCTCTTATACTAGGATAGTCATAAACAACTGTAGCAGTTAATGAAGTTTTGTATTGCTTATTTATTGACCTTATCCATTCTACTGCAATAATAGAATCCAACCCTATGTCAATAAACTTTTTATCTATATCTACATCACTTATTTCTATGTATAGAACTCCTGCTAGGCTCATTGTAAGTTTTTTCTGTAATTTTTCTAGAGATATATCATTTTGTATTTTATCACTAGCTTTAACATTTTTGTTGTTAGTATCTTTTACAGGTTCCAAAGATACCTTAATTTCTTTTGTTTTAACTATATTCTGTGATACCATGGACTTAACTTTTAATATTTCACTAGTATCTTTTTCTTTTTTACCAGCCTTATTATTGTAACAATCCATCCAATAATGCTTCCTATTAAAAGGATAGGTTGTCAAATGTATGCGTTTTGGCTTTCTTTCCGAATATAGAATATCCCAATCAAAAGAGTATCCTCTAATCCATAGAGCTGCCATCTTTTTAAAATTCTTCTCACTGATCCATTTATTAATCAGAACTTGCATATCTGTTTCTTCTAATAAAATATTATCAGTATCCTTGTCTTTATCTGCACATCCCTGCCAACAATTATCAATGCCTCTTTTGTTCTGCAAGAAATCTTCTAACTGATTAATCAAGGAAGTTATATCTTTCGTTATAAATATAACACGTTCTTTCATTGGTTCTCTTCCTGTTTGTAACGTATAAGCAATATCCTTAAGCCTGTTATTTAATTCGCTAGGTTTTTCTCCATCATTGCTGAATCTAACACAAAGCCCTTTTAGATAGTTCATTAGATTTTGGACATAATTATTAAGACTATTAATGCACTTAGCTGATAATGGAATAAATATTAAGTCTTCAATAATATTGTTATCTACCAATCCCCTATATGTTTTATTATCCTCTTTACATCCTTTATCGTATTCTTCCAGAATTATATGGGAATTGCTTCCTCCAAAACCAAATGAACTGACTCCTGCTCGTCTAGGATAACAAGAGTTGTCATCTCCTTGTATCTGCTCCCATGGTTTTGTTTCATTAACGATATAGAATGGGCTTTTTGATAGATTAATAACAGGATTCAATTTCTTGAAATTTATACTTGCTGGCAAAGTCTTATGTTTCATGGAGATTATAACCTTTATAATCCCTGCTATTCCTGCTGCCGCTTCTAGATGTCCGATATTTGTCTTAACTGACCCAAGTCCGCAATGATGATGTTTCAAATCCTTATCAAATAATTTACCTAGTGTATCAAATGCCGTTTTCAACCCATGTATTTCAATAGGATCTCCAAGAGGAGTTCCAGGTCCATGAGTTTCTATATAGCTGACTGTATCTGGACTGATACCTGCTTTTTCATATACTTCAGTTAATAATTCAGCATGTGCTTTAGGGTTAGTAATGGTCAGAGAATTGGTTCTTCCTCCATGATTCGTACCTATTCCTTTTATAACAGCATATATATCATCATTATCTTCTACTGCTTTGTCTAGTGGTTTCAGTACTAGTACTCCTCCTCCTTCAGAACGAACATATCCATCAGCACTTTCATCAAAAGCTTTACACTTTCCGTCTTTTGAAAGCATACCACTTTGACTAAGTGCAATGAATCTTCTAGGTGTCCAGCATAGATTCACCCCACCAGCAATAGCACAGTCACAATCTTCCATTTGAAGAGAACGAACCGCCTGATGTATTGCCACTAATGAACTAGCACAAGCTGTATCTATTGTCATACTTGGACCATTAAAATCAAACCAGTAAGAGATTCTGTTAGAGATTACAGCTGCTGAAGTACCTGTGGGCATATATGCATCAATTTCTTTAACTTCTTTTTCCATAATCTCTGTAAAATCATTATTACAAGCTCCCATAAAAACACCTGTCTTGGTCCCCTTGATAGTACTTGCTCTATAACCGGCATCTTCAATAGCTTTCCATGTTAATTCCATAGCCATTCGTTGTTGTGGATCCATGAACATAGCTTCTCTAGGAGAAATATTGAAAAATGAAGCATCAAAGCAATCAACATCATCAATGAACCCGCCACAAATATTATCAAAATTCAATTTGCTTTTACTTTCTTCAGAAAAAGTATATTTACTAAATCGTTCCCGAGGTATAGGTGTTATAAGGCATTCTTTGGACAATAGTTGTTCCCAAAATTCATTGAGCTCATTTGATTTTGGAAAACGTATACTTGCTCCAATAATCGCTATCTCTTTATTGCTATTATTGCTGTTATTTTTTTTCACCGCTTATCCCTCCTTACTTTTATTTTTAAGATTTCTTTTCTTTTATGAATTTAACAATATCAGCTACTGTAGCAAATACATTCAAGAATATATCTTCATCTGTCATATCAATATCTAAATCATTACGAAGAAAATTAATAATACTTATATAACCTTTTGATTCAATGATTCCAGCTTTAAATAAATCAGTATCCTCTTCAAAATCTTCACCAAAACTAACAAAGTATCGTTCTTCAAAAAATTCAATTACCGTTTTTTTATAATCCATAACAATAACTCCTTATTCTTTATTATTTACTCCCAATTATAGTACAAACTTTTCTTTTCCATAGAATGTGTCCATCTTTTTCCATTAGACATGATGCTATTTCTTCATCAGCAAGTCCTTTCATAAGTAGCTTATCAATATTCTTTCTGCTGATATCATTTTGAATTGTATGTTCTACATAATCATAAAAATCCATATTGGACTCGGATTCAAACAATCCCAAAACTTTTATATTGTTTTCTTTGTATAGATTGAAAAATTCACGTTTTGTATAAGTTCTATAATGACTTTTATCAATAAGCTGTTCCATTTCTTCAAAATAATCATCTAATTTTTTATTATCATAACTAATTATATCCTGAATACATATTCGTCCATCAGGCTTACAGCAGCTAACCATCTGTGAAAATACGTTTTTATATCTTTTCATATGATGGAATGCAGACCTTGAAATAACAAGGGAAAATAGCTGATTATCTACATCAATGTCTTCTACATTCTGGCAATAGAAATGTACATTATCAAGCTCCCTTTTCTTTGCATTTTCTTTAGCGATGTTTACCATTCCACTAGATATGTCAATTCCTTTTACGTTATCTGCATATCTAGCTGCCAGAAGTGAAAATGCACCTGTACCACAAGCAATATCTAGAACTATATCACTTTTAGATAATTCACAGAAATCTGCAAGAGCTTTAATGCTTTTTTCATCTTGTGTTACAGACCAATCATCAAAATTTCTTGCTCCTTTATTGAACTGCTCTATAATTTTACTATTTTCATTCATTTTATAACCATCCCTCCAATTATCTCAAGGTAAACTATCCTTAAAAACTCGTATCTTAACTATTAATAACTATTTTATTGCTCATCTTTTTTATATCCTGAAAAGATTTCTTTGTAACATATTTTACCGCTTGGATTTTTTTTGATTTCTTCTACCTTGAATATGTCTACACATTCATAATCAATCTTAAATTTTTTAATAATCTTTTTTTTGATTTGCTGAGATATTCTCATATCCGTTACTGCAATTAACAGTAGATCATCTCCACCACCGCATACACAGTCAAATCCCTCTTGCTTCAGGTGCTGCTCTATTTCATCTAGGTTCATCCTTTTACCTAATATTTTAATAAAACGACTAGACCTTCCTACTATATAGAAATAACCATCTTCATCAAAATAAGCCAAGTCTCGTGTATTCAGACATCCTTTATATTCATCACCTTTAGCTAAATCCATTCTATTGTATGCATAACCCAGCATAACATTAGCACCTTCATAATATAGAGTTCCTTCTTCTCTTGGTTTAGTTATTACCTTTCCTTCATCATCTTTTAGATATAATTTGCCATCAGGAATTGCAATACCTATACTCTTATTTTTACTTAAGTTATATTCTGGGGGCAAATAGCTAATCCTAGCTGTAGCTTCTGTCTGCCCATACATGACAATAAATTTTATGTTATGTTCTCTTGAATACTTAGCATATTCAGCAACCATTTCTCCCCTGAGTTTTCCACCTGCTTGTGTAAAATAACAAAGAGAAGGTAGATGCATATCAAAAAAGCCTAATGTTTTCAACATTTCATATGTATATGGCACTCCTGTCAAAGATGTAGCATCATATTTACGAAATAAATCCCAGAAATCCTTCTTGATAATAGAATGATTTGTTAGTAGAATAGTTGCTCCTACATACAAATGGCTATTAATGACCGATAATCCATAAGCATAATTCATTGGAAGATTGGTAATAGGCCTTTCCTCACTATCCAACTTCAAATACTCAGATATGGATTTGGCATTAGCATTAATACTTTTGCGTGTCAATCGCACTCCTTTTGGTGACCCTGTTGAACCAGAAGTCAGCATTAACAAACTTAAATCAGAATAAATGGAATAATCTGTGTTATTATAATCTGTCTTCAATAATTCATATTTATCATTAGTAAAAACAGGTTGTTGTTCACCTGAAACAGGCTGCCATATATATTCTGGCTCATAGGATTCAATAATATTATCCAACAAATCTCTATCAACAGTATTATCCACCAGCATTACTACTTGTCCTGCAGCTATACCACCTAGATATCCTACTATTGATTCTACTGTATTCTTACATTTTACAAGTATCAGTGATTTCTTATTAGAAGGAATCACTTTTCCAAAGTCAAGAACCATATTGTTCAATTCATTATAAGTATAGTTATTACCTTCATCATCAATAACAGCTGTATTCTCTTTAAAACTTTCTAAATCCCGAAATATATCCATATTAATCACCTACGCTTTTTATAATTGTTTAAATCCCATGCTATCAACTTTAATAATTTTTCTTGGCTTTGTTCTTCATGCAAGAATAAATGATTACCTGATAAGGTATGAAACCTAAATTTATTTTTTGTTAATTTACACCATAATCTCATTTCTTTTTCTTTGACTACATCATCATCAATACCATGAAATGCAGTAATAGGTATATCAAAAATATCTTCGTCCATGTTTTTATAGTCTTTTACCATCTTAAGTTCCGAAAGTACTGTTGGTAGCAATGCTTTTAAAACCTCATCATTGATATTTGAATTAAAATCAATAACTTTTAATACTTTCACCAATTGTTCGTCACTGACTGATGAAATAATATCTGGGTTCGGAATATCATCAAAACCCATAGCCTCAAACTTTTCTTTCCTATATGTAATAAGTGGATTAGGTTGAATAACTGGTGAGGTATATGCCCCAACAAATAAATGTTTCGGTTTATTATCAAGTTCTTTCCATAATTGATAAGCTAATCTATATGCTATTAATGCTCCTATACTATGTCCATAAAATCCATAAGGTACATCAAGCTCTTGTAAAAGTATATTTTTTAATGTATCAACGGCCATATTAATATCAATAAATGGTTTTTCCTTAATCCTATTTTCCTTACCTGGAAGCTGTATAGGGCATATCTCTACATCATCCGGTAATTTCTTATGCCAATTTTTAAATAGTGAAGCTCCTCCACCACTACCATATGGCAGACAGAAAAGTCTGAATGCAGGATTCTTCTTGACTATCCTGTAAGAAATCCATTTATTCAATTCACTATTATCATGTAATTCAATTTCTGATTGTCCATCATCCCTAGCCTCTATATTAGATTTTTTATCTATAATGTCTTCCAATATTTTTGTCATTTCTCTTATAGTAGGTCCTTGCAGTATCTCTTCTGTAGGAACTTCTACACCCAATATTTTTTTAATCCCATGTCTAATATCAATGGCTATTATTGAATCCATGCCCATATCCATTAGTGCTTCATCAATATTTATATTTTCTGAGTCCATACCTAATTGTTCTGATACAATAGAGACCACTTTATCTTGTAATTCTTCTTCAATCTCATAATTAACACTGCCTTTAGCAGATATAGTATTAATACCTTTTTTTGTTCTGTTTAGCCTGTTAATTGTATTCTTAAGAATTTCTTTTTCTATCTTCTTGACTTTTACTTTCTTTGCTTGAGCAATAAGTAAACCATCATCAGTAAAAATCTTGTAATCTCCCTCTAGATAATCTTCACTACTATTTGTTTGATGCAATTTCATATAACACCATATGTCATAATCTTTATCCAACTTATCATCACAATTTAGAGTTAATTCTTGTATCTCTGTCATCATGAATAAAGTATTTTCCTGTAGATTATCTGTGCCTGTAAGAACAAAAAGCTGAGCACAAGAGTCAAATATACCTGGATGAACTCCAATACAATAATTCTTACCCAATTCAGTCTTATCCCATGGTCTGAATAGTGTTACTAAATCTTCTCCCTTTTTCCATACCTGGTCTATCCATTTCACAGTATTCCCCATACCAAAACCTTGTTCTTCTATCAATTCATAGAATTCCATTGATGAATACTGCATATTATCCTGTTCAGTAATTGCAAGCAGACTATTAGCTTGTAACATATTATCAAGATGCTCATTAATGTTAATATGTCCTTTTGCATGAATCAGCCAATCATCCCCATCTTTATCCTTACTATAGAAATAAAATTTCCATAAATCATCTTCTTCATTGGTAAAAACCAAATCAATGACTTTATAATTATCTTCTATGAACTTCAGAGCTCTTATAAAGGACATATCAATAATTGTATAGGAACTAATACCAAAATAGGATTTAATTGAATCACTTAACATTTCAAGATAATATCCTACATGTAATACATTAGAGTTATCTTGAATTTCTTTTAAGTTATCAGTACCTATTATATATTCGTATTGAATCTCTTTTAAAGGTGAGGATATACGTCTCCCCTTTAAAGGTTCAATATCACATATTTTCCTATAAGCATTTGAAATTGATATTCCATTTCCAATGTTCTTTGCTTTATCTGATTTATTAGCTTCTACTAACCAATAACGTTGTCTTGTAAAAGGATATGTAGGCAGACTTATTCTACCTGGTATATTGCCATCATATAGTTTATTCCAATCAATATTAAGTCCTCTTACCCATAAGCCTAGAAGCTTAGAATATTTTTTACGCTTAACCCATTTCCATACTGCTTCCTGTATATCTTCATCTGTTCCCAAGAAACTTATCATATCTTTATTATTCTTAACCTGTCCCTCATATAATTCTGATATACCATCTTTTCCTTCTATGTAATCACCTAGCTTATCCTTCAAATCTGGTATATGTTTTACTACTACAGCTAGACGTTCATCCATAGCTTCACGACCAGTTTGAAGTGTGTAAGCCAACTTACTCAAATCACTATCAGAGTATTGCTTTTCATCCACAGCTTTTAACAACTGCTGTACCTGATCCAGTAACTGTTTCCTGCCTTTTGCTGATAATACAACAATTACTGAATTTTGTGATTTTACCATACCTGATTTCTGACTCACTTTTGGTATATACTCTTCAATGACTACATGAGCGTTAGCCCCTCCTGCTCCAAAAGCAGATACACCAGCTATTCTAGGAAACTCCTTTTTTTCTCCATTAATTGTTATATTAGGTCTTTCCCACTTAGTGAGCTCTTGCTGTACAACAAAAGGTGTCTTATGAAAATTAATATTCGGATTAAGTTCTTTTGAATGTAAACTTGGTACTATACTTCTATTATTCATTTGTAAAACAACTTTTGTAATACCAGCTATACCTGCCGCTGCTTCAAGATGACCAATATTGGATTTTACAGAACCAATAGCACAAAATCCCTTATCCTTGGTATCTTTCCCAAAAGCCTTATTTAATCCTGTTATCTCAATAGGATCTCCTAGTTCTGTACCTGTTCCATGAGCTTCTATGTAGCTTACTGTTCGTGAATTAACACCTGCTTTATCTAGTGCCCCTCTAATAGCTTTACCTTGAGCATTTGGATTAGGTACTGTATATCCATTAGTTTTTCCACCATGATTGATACTAGTTCCTTTAATGACAGCATAAATATGATCTTCATCTTCAACAGCCATGGATAGAGGTTTCAATAAAATACACCCTACTCCTTCTCCTGGTACAAAACCATTAGCGCCCTGTCCAAAACTCTTACATTTTCCATCTATTGAAAGCATCTTTTGGGCACTGAGGGCAACATAATTAGAAGGATGCACGTATAGATTAACTCCCCCTGCGATAGCCATTTCACAATCACCGTTATAAATATGTTCACAAGCTTCATGGACAGCAGTCAATGAAGATGAACACATAGTATCAACAGGCATACTAGGGCCCTGTAAGTTCAATAGATAGGAAATCCTATTAGCTACTGAACTAAAAGAAGTATGTGGAAAAACTCTCTTACCTTCTTCCCATAAATTAGGTGCATATAAGTCAAATCCTGTTTTGGTAATACCTGCAAAAACACCTACTTTTCTATGATTTTGTATCTCAAGCTGATTTTTTGTATAACCTGCATCCTCAAGCACCTGCCAGCAAGATTCTATAAACAATCGTTCTTGTGGATCCATATTCATGGCTTCTCTAGGCGATATTTTGAAGAATAAAGGATCAAAATCTGCAAAACCATCTATGAATCCTCCCCATTTACCATAGCTTTTATTATCTGCTACAGCTTTATTAATGTCAGATTGGAAAAATCCATCTAATTTCCACCGCTCTTCTGGAATAGTAGTAATACAATCTTTTCCATCCTTTAGGTTTTCCCAATATTCATCAAGGTTCTTAGCTTGTGGATATTTTCCGCTCATGCCTATTATGGCTATAGGTTCATGGTTGTTATCAACTTCCTTATGGTTAATACCTCTAGTGATTTCCTTATTCTTCTTTTCTATGAAATCATTAGATTGATTTGTTACCATAAATCCAGTCCATTCTATGCATTTATCAATATGGTCAGTAATAAAATATTCTGATAAAGCTCCTAATGTCTGATATTCATAAAATAGAGTTTTGGATACTTCTCCAAATACATTGGCGATCTTTTGATTAAGCTGCATAATAATTATTGAATCTACTCCATAATTTTCTAGAGGTTCCTCTTCTCTGATTCTATCAACACTTAGCTTAATAGTTTTACCAAACAATAATTTCAAGTTATATAAGGTCTTTTCTCTTAACTGTCCAATATCAACATTAATATCAGAAGGTTTTACATTATTTGATTGTTGTTTTATTGAACTGTCAATGAATCTGCGTAATTTATCTGATTCACCATCTAACACCATCAACTGGCTATTGTTAGAAGCTAACCCATGATATAACATACTGATTCCTGTTTCTGTCTTCATAGGAATCATTCCTGTTTCCTGTTTTAATATATTTTCAGTTTCTTGGTCAATACTCATTCCTCCATCTTTCCATAAAGGCCAGTTAATAGATACTGTTTGACCATATCTCTGTTTTCTATCTACTAAATGGTTACGATACTTGGCATAGGCATCCATAAATGCATTAGCGGCAGCATAATCAGCTTGTCCAAGATTTCCAAATATACCAGCTATAGAAGAAAATAGTACAAAGAAATCCAGCTTAATATCTTTACTTGCACAATCAAGATTCTCTAATCCTTTAACTTTTGGAGCTAATACATCCTGAAACTCTTTTGCTGTTTTCTTGATTATAAAATTATCCTGTATTATTCCAGCAGTATGAATGATACCATTAATGTGTCCGTATTCTATCTGTATATTATCAATTAATTCTACAATATCTTCTTTAATTGTAATATCAGTTTGTTTATATAATACTGTACTACCTTTATCTATTAATTCTTGTATACTGTTACTCTTATTTTCATTAAGAGTAGAACGCCCTAGAAGAATCAATGTTGAATTACTGGTTTTATCAGCTATATTTTTAGCAATTTTCAGTCCCAAACCTCCTAGACCACCAGTAATTAAATATATACCTCCATCTTTCCATGGTATATATATATCATCTCCTGATACTTTCACCTCACTCCAACTTGAAATTAGTCTTTTATTATCTTTTATAAGGACTTGATTATCAAAATAATTTTTAACATTTTCTTCTAGTATCTCAATAATTTCGTCAGGTTCTTTACTCATTTCAAGTTGAATTATCTGTCCTACCAATTTTGGATTCTCAAGCCACGTAGTTTTCAATAATCCAGAAAGTCCAGTGAAAAGTTGTTGTTGTATGCCTTCAAATACAATAACTTGAACAAATACACTATCAGTAGGTTTTTCTTTTAAAATACCAGATATCTTGTTAAATACTTCTATAGCGTATTCTTCAAAGCGGTCTGCTACTGCATCTTGCCTTGAATCTAAAATCAATAGATTCTTGTTGTTCATATTAGTTTGTAAATAATCTTGTAACTCCATATCTGGTTCACATAATATTATTAAATGATTCTCAAAACTAATGGATGAATTATCCTCCTCTATTATATCTTGTTCTATCCATACAGGCTGTAGCATTAGGGTACTTGTATCAGTACTAACATATTCTTCATGGACAATCTTCTGTTCTCTTATATCTTCATTATTAGAAACCCAGTATTTTTCTTTAGCAAAAGGATATGTTGGTAAACTTATTTTTATAGGCTTCACATCTTTATATAATCTATCCCAATCAATATTGACTCCATTAACCCATAAATCAATAATTTTAAGATAACAATTGTTAAAGGAATCATCGCTAATAATTTCCTCTAGTTCTTTACTAGAAATAATATTGTGCTTGTTACCTTGGATTCTACTTTGTTTTAAGTTATGTATATCTTCTTTTCCATCAATAAACTGCTGTAATTTTGATTTTACATTTTGGGTATTTTCTGCTATTAAAGCAATACGTTCTTCCATTGCTTCTCGTCCAACCTGTAGTGTATAAGCAATGCTTGGCAAATCTCTATCTGTAAGTTTTTGTTTATCCATAAAACATAATAATTGTTTTATCTGCTCTTTTAATCTTTCTTGATTTCTAGCTGAAAGCACTATTACTACTGGTTGTTCAGTATTAATCACTATGTTTGATTGTTCTGATTTAGTGTATTCTTCTACTATTAAATGGACATTAGTTCCTCCTGCTCCAAAAGAAGAAATACCTGCTCTTCTAGGAATTTCTCTATTTTCTATTATAGGTCGATTCCAATTTTCTGTTTTTTGTTGTACTACAAAAGGAGAATCGTCAAAATCAATATTTTTATTCAATCCCTTTCCATGCATTACATTCTTTGCCAAAGTTTTATGTTTCATCTCTAATAGAACTTTTGCCAGTTGAGCCATTCCAGCCGCAGCCTCAGCGTGACCAATATTTGATTTCACAGAAGAAATTGAGCAAAAGCCTTTATCTTCAGTATATTTTTCAAATACATCTTTTAATCCCGCTATTTCTATAGGATCACCTAAAGCAGTTCCTGTCCCATGGGCTTCAATACAACTAATACTACGTGGATGTATATTACTATATATTAATGCATCCTCTATAGCTTGAGATTGTGCAACTGGGCTAGGCACTGTATATCCATTAGTAGTTCCAGCATGACTGACCCCTGAACCTTTTATGATTCCATAGATATGATCACCATCTTCTATTGCATCATCAAGTGGTTTTAACAATATTGTACCCACACCCTCAGAAGGTACATACCCTGTTCCACCTTCGCAAAAAGCTCTACATCTTCCATCAGTAGAAGCAAACTGAGTTTGTGATAAAGCAATATATTTGCTAGGATGAAGCGATAAGTTAACTCCACCAGCAACTGCCATAGAAGACTCTCCTCTTTTGATACTTTCACATGCTAGATGAACAGCATATAATGAAGACGAGCAAGCTGTATCTACAGTTAAACTTGGTCCAGTAAAATTCATCACATAGGATACTCTATTGGAAATAGTAAATATCTGCCCACTTGCAGTATACATTTCTCTATTGGCCTTAAAGGCTTCTTCTGCCTTTAACAGTTGATAATTATTGAAAGTAGCACCTGCAAATACTCCTATTCTATTACTATATCTCTCTTTTCTTAATGATTCTCTTGTGTATCCAGCATCCTCTACACAAGCCCATGCTGATTCAAGAAAAAGTCTTTCTTGAGGGTCCATATCCATAGCATTGATAGGTGATATATTAAAAAACAACGGATCAAAGCAATCAATATCTTTTAAGAAACCTCCCCATTTGCTGTAACTTAGACCAGTTTCCACAGCTTTAACTCTATTAGGTTCATAAAAACCCTCTAAAGACCAGCGTGAAGTAGGTATCTCCTCAATACAATCTTTACCTTCATATAAATTCTGCCAGAATTCTTCAAGTGTATCTGCTTGCGGATAATGTCCTGAAATACCGATTATGGCAATATCACAATCTGTTTGTCTATCTAAATTCTCTATAGATTTTTTTCTTAGCGAAATATTTTTTTCAGCTACTATGGGCTGATTAATATTTGTTGTTATTGGTGTAGCAGCCTTATCATCTATCAATGATTCTACTGCATCTTTATGATTTTCTGCGATATATTCACCTAATGCTTTAACAGTATTATATTTAAAAAATAGAGTAGTATCTAATTTTCCTGTCCATTTTTCTACTTTTTGATTCATTATAGATATTATTATGGAATCTAACCCTAATTCCTCAAAATGTGTTTCAACATCTAATCTATCCTCAGGAATTTTAGTAACTTCTATCATCAAAGTTCTAAGATGTTCTACTGAAGCTGTTACCAAATCATCATGAGTAATAGTTTCAAGATTTTTAATAAGCTTATCAGCTTCTATTTTATCAGTGACATTTTTTGTGTTATTAGCACTACTATTAACTATTTCATTATTGATTGTTACATCATTAACAGTTTTATTATTTTCAGGCAGCCAATAACTCTCTTTTGCAAAAGGGTATCCAGGTATTGTAATCCTTCTAGGTTTATTATTAGGATACAGCTTATCCCACTGAACATTTAACCCATTGACCCATAATTCTAATAGCTTATCTAATTCACCTTTATCTATAAGATTTTGTATCAAATCATCAGGTTCTTCTCCATCCAATAAAGAAGATATATCTTTTGTAATCTTGGCTGATAATATTCTATCTGATAAATAGTCATTAATATATTCATCTAGTCTGTTGAGTAACATTTCTTTGGAATCAGCTATAAATGCCAAACGATAGTCCATAGCTGCCCTACCTACCTGTAATGTATATGCCAGATTCAATAAATTTGATTCGTCCTTTGATTCCATCCACTCTTTTACATCTTTGGCATATATTTTTAGTTGTTCTTTACTTTTTGCTGACAATACAAATAATACTTCTCTATCTTCATCCATTTTTTGAACTTTTCTTTCATCTTGTTTAGATACGTATTCCTCAATTACAAGATGTGCATTAGTTCCGCTGAATCCAAAGGCACTCACACAAGCACGTCTAGGTATTCCTGCTTCTGCCTTCCATGGTTTCAATTTAGTATTTATATAAAAAGGACTATCATCTAATGAAATATGTCTATTAAGTACTTCAAAATTAATGGTTGGTGGTAAAGTTTTATGTTTTAATGCAAGTAAGACTTTACAAACACTTGCTATTCCTGCCGCTGTTAATAGATGACCCACATTACTTTTTGCAGATGAAAGTGCACAATAATTTTTCTTATGGGTATATGAACTAAATGATTCTATTAGTGCCTCAACTTCTATAGGGTCACCAAGTATCGTACCTGTTCCGTGAGTTTCTACTAATGAGATAGTTTCTGGATTAATATTAAAACGCTGGTATACCTCTTTTTCCAATCCTACTTGTGAAATAGTACTTGGTGCAGTAATACCATTAGTTTTTCCATCTTGATTCATTCCCCATCCCTTGATTACACCTTGAATGGGGTCTTTATCCCTTATGGCATCTTCAAGTCTCTTTAATAAAATGACTCCTACTCCTTCTCCAGGTACAAATCCATTTGCACGGTCATCAAAAGTAAAGCATCTGCCATCTTTTGATAACATCATAGCTTTGCTGGTTCCAATATGGAGGTTAGGTCCAATTGAAACATAGACTCCTCCAGCTAATGCTATATCACTATTATGTAGAATGAGACTATTACATGCCTCAGCTATTGCTACCAAGGAAGATGAACACGCTGTATCAATAGCTAAACAAGGACCTTTTAAGTTCAATAAATATGAAATCCTGGCACTTAAAATAGATGATGATGAGCCTATGAAACTTTGTGCATTAATTTCATGTTTGTTAAAGCTATCCCCATAACTACTAGGTACACATCCAACAAAAACACCGCATTTAGTTCCAGACAATGTATATGGATTAATTCCTGCGTCTTCAATACAATGCCAGCAATTTTCTAACATCAATCTCTGTTGTGGATCCATTAATTCTGCTTCTACTGGTAATATATTGAAGAATAGAGGGTCGAATTTATCTATATCCTCTAATACTCCCATACATTTACAATAAGTTTTACCTTTTGCTTTAGGATTAGAATCATAATATTCATTGATGGACCATCTATCAGTAGGGATTTCAGAAATACAATCCTTACCATTAGCTATATTATTCCAAAATTCATTAACATCCTTTGACTTTGGAAACTGTCCTGACATCCCAATTATTGCAATAGAATTATCAGCCATATTTTCATACGATCCTGGTTCTGTATTAACTGTAGAAGGTATAGTCTCTTGTTTCTTAGTAGATTGCTCTGCAAATAGTGCTTCTATTCTTTCCTTCACCTCAGGTTGATTGACAAAAGTCCTTTCATGCATCTTCAATTCTTTTGCATAACTATTAGCAAGCTTTTCTCGCATTGAACCTACCATACGTTCTTTTAAGGCTACTAAAGATTCTCTTGGAGCTGCTGCCATTTCTTTTGCCAATTCTATTGCATAAGGTATGACCTCTTTTTTTGGTAATACGGGAAAAGGAATACCTTTTGCTTCTAACTGGGAACCCCGAAACCTTTTTCCAGTAAATAAGATTTCTTGAGCTAATCCAATCCCCAATTTTTCTGGGAAAATGAATGTTGCTCCTGCACCAGGTGTAAAACCATATTTCATGTAATTGCTTTCATAGTAACATTCTCGGCTCATTATAATAAAATCACATAACATTCCTATAGACCAGCCTGCACCTATTCCATGTCCTTGCATAGCAGCAATAACTGGAATTTTACATTCTAATGGAAGACTGTAAATATCAATATCAGTAAACTTGGTCTTACCTTCATATATGGCTAATAAACCTTCTTTTGTTCCACCTGATAAGAAATAGTTATCATACCCATTAAGAATGACTACTTTATATTTATCACTTGCGTTAATAGACTTGAATGCTTGTGATAATCCATCAACCAATTCTTTTGTAAAAGTATTTTTATTGATTTTATCTTTTATTGTTACCTGAACAATTCCCGATTCTATTTCAGCTAAGTCAACGACCCTATTTTCTTCTGATTCATTTTGTATCTTTTTTAATTCTTTTTCAGCATCAGCTATACTTATACTACCTTTTTTCAGTGCATCAAATATCTCTTTTGAATTCATTGGCACCCCTTCTTTATTATTAATATTTAACTTAATTGATGAAATAACTGTTCAGCTTGGTTAATATCCAACTCACCTTTTTTGACCTCACTTATAATTTGTTTCAATGAAGGTGCTTCAATATTATTTATTGTCTCTTGTACATTTAATCTATTTTCTTTATTGTTTATTATCTTTACCATAAACTTAGCAAACTCATTAATAGTTGGGTAATCATATAGCTTAGTAGCTTTAATAGATGTACCATATTGTTTGTTAATAATCTTAACCCATTCTACACCTATTATTGAATCTAATCCCATATCAATAAATTGTGATTCATTATCTATATCATTTATTTTCATTGCTAAAACTTTAGCTAGACTATCCCCTAATTCTTCTGTTAATACTTCAATTGAGTAGTCGTATGAATTAGTTTTCTCCTTGATTTTTATTGAATTAGAAAATGATATGTTTTTGCATTGTTTACTATTTTGTTCATTTTCTATATTATTATCTTCTATATGTATATTGGTAGCTATATAATCAACAAACTCCCGTAAAGTAGGATAATCGTATACTCTGGTTGCTTTTATTGTAGTACCGTATTTCTTATTAATTACCTTAACCCATTCAACACTTATGATTGAATCCAATCCTATATCAATAAACTGGGTATCCATATCAATATCCTCTTGGTTCATTTCAAGTATTTCTGCTAGGCTTTTAATTAATTCTACTTCTAAGCTTTTTCTAAAATCATTAGTTTTTGTATCAGTTACAGATATATTATTTGTACTAATATTTGTCAAATGTAAATTATTATCATTTTGTGATAAAGTTATCAGTTTTGTGTCTTGATGTACTTCATTATCATTATTAGTTATAGTTTTTATGGAACTTAGTTGTATTTTCTCTTTCTTTTTAATTTGTTTTATATCATCTGCTCTAGCTTCATTTACAGGTTTTAATATGCATTTTGTATTTGATGCATTAATAGTATTTATATTCACATTATGATTTTCAGCCTGTTTTATACCATCATTCTTATCCATATCAGCAATCCAATATCGTTCTCTAGCAAAAGGATATGTTGGCAGACTTATTATTTGAGACTTTTTATCATATAATTTATTAAAATCAACATACACTCCATTAACCCAAAAACTTAGTATATTTCCATATTTATCCTTGGCTATCCATGAATCTATGGCATCTATTAAATCTTGGTCTGTTGAAAACATGCTTATAGTATTTTTATTACCTTTTACTTCACCTTGATATACATCTATACTATCTTTACCTTCTAAATAATCTTTTAGTTTTTCTACAAGCTCTTTGCATGTTTTTACAATTATTCCCATGCGTTCTTTCATGGGTTCACGTCCTAATTGTAATGTATACGCAATATTATCTAAGTCTGCATTTGTATAATTACTCTTTTTAATTGCAGATATCAACTGTTTTGCTTGTTTCCTTAGTTGTTCTTTTTTTCTTGCTGATAAGACAATCATAACTGGCTTGTTAGGTGTAGTAATATTGAAGACTTGTTTTTCATATTCATGTATATATTCCTCAATAATCATATGTGCATTAGCACCACCTGCCCCGAAGGATGATATACCTGCAATTCTAGGATATTCTTTTGTTACTCCATCTATTTCAACTAGAGGACGTTTCCACTCCTCCAGCTCTTGTTGTACTACAAATGGAGTTTTCTCAAAGCTGATATTAGGATTTAATTTTTTAGCATGTATACTAGGAACGATTTTCTTATTCTTCATCTGTAATATGATTTTAGTAATCCCAGCAATTCCTGCCGCAGCTTCCAAATGTCCAATATTTGATTTTACTGAACCCAAAGCGCAAAATCCTGTATCTGTTGTCTCTTCTTCAAATCCATGTAATAGTCCAGTAACCTCAATAGGATCTCCCATCTTAGTACCCGTTCCATGAGCTTCAATATAGCTAATTGCTCGTGCATTAACTCCTGATTTTTCCAGTGCAGATCTTATAACTTCTCCTTGTGCAATTGGATTAGGTACTGTATAACCATTTGTTTTACCGTCATGATTGATACTGCTTCCACGGATAACAGCGTGTATATTATCCCCGTCATTAACTGCTCTTGATAGAGGTTTTAATAGAATTGCACCTACTCCTTCACCTGGAACAAATCCATTATTACCTTCTCCAAAGCTTTTACACTGCCCATCTGAAGACAACATATTGTTTGAACTAAGTTGTATGTAATTAGAGGGATGAAGATATAGATTAACCCCTCCTGCAATTGCCATTTCACATTCTCCAAGACGTAAGTGCTGACACGCTTCATGTATTGCAGTTAATGAAGATGAACACATAGTATCTATAGGCATACTAGGTCCTTTTAAATTAAGTATATATGAAATTCTGTTAGCCATTGAACCAAATGAAGTATGTGGATATATATTTTTCCCACGACTCCATAAATCTGGACCATATAAGTCATAACCTGTTTTTGTTATACCTACAAAAACTCCAACTTGATTATTATGCTCCTTAGCAATACGTTCTCTCGTATATCCTGCATCTTCTATAACTTCCCAGCATGTTTCTATAAATAACCTCTCTTGTGGGTCTATATATAATGCCTCTCTTGGTGATATATTGAAAAACAATGGATCAAAATCTGCAAATCCCTCAATAAAACCTCCCCATTTACTATAACTTTTACCTTTAGATACTGCTTCTGAAATATCTTCTTGATAAAAGTTTTCAATAGACCAGCGTTCTTCTGGAATTTCAGTTATACAATCTCTGCCTGTTTCTAGATTTTTCCAAAAATCTTCTAATTTATCAGCTCTGGGATAACGACCTGATACACCTATTATTGCTATAGGCTCTTGTTCTTTATTAAGGTTATCTTCATTACTATTATTGATATCATTAATTCTATTATGAAATTTTTCTATTTTTGGCTTTTGTATTGAAGGTGTAATCGTTTTTTTATCCTTAGTAACATTTTCATGGGTATTATTTACAGTTAATGGTTTAGATTGCATTATGCCTGTCCACGTTATACACTTACTCTCATATTCCTTTATAAGATATTGGGTCAAATCATATATAGTCTGATATTCATAAAATAACGTTTTGGAAAGATTATCGCCAAACACATCTGATAGTTTTTGATTCAGCTTTGTTATCATAATTGAATCTATACCATAACTCTCTAATGGTTCTTCACTATCAATTGCCGACGCTTTTAGCTTGATTATTTCTCCTAATAAAACTTTTAATTTATATTGTAGCTTTTCTATGAGTAATTCTGACCTATCATTGTCTATAGTTGAATCTCTTGATAGAGACTCATCATGCAAATCTTCAATAAGATATTTCCTGAATTTACTGTCATTTCCATAAAATACTAACACTTGGCTACTACATGAATTCAATCCCTCGTACAGAGCATTAATACCTACAGAACTTTCCATTGCAACCATTCCTGTATTTTCTGTTATCTGTTTTTGAGTGTCTACATCAATGTGCATTCCACCGTCTTTCCACAAAGGCCAGTTAATGGATAAAGTTTGTCCATGTCGCTTATTATCCTTAACAAGTTTGTTTCTATAGTATGAATAAGCATCCATGAAAGCATTAGCTGTGGAATAATCAACTTGTCCAATATTTCCCATGACTCCAACACCAGATGAAAAGCAAATAAAGAAGTCTAATGGTAATTTTTTGGTTGCTTCATCAATATTAACTAATCCTGTTACCTTTGGAGCAAGAACCTTTTTTATTTCATCACTATTTTTTCTCATTATATAATCATCACGGATTATACCAGCACTATGGATGATACCGTTAATTGTATTGTATTTCTCTAAGGTACTACATATTAATTTATCTATACTTTCTTTTTCCATAACATTTACTTGACTGTATTCTGCTATAGCACCTAATTCTTCTAATTCATTCAATTTATTTTGTTTGCTTTCATTAATTGATGAACTGCCAATAAGAATAATTACAGGTGCTTTTGCATTGCGTGCAATTTCTTTAGCAAATAAAAATCCTAATGCTCCAGCACCTCCAGTAATTATGTAAACCCCTCTATCTTTCCAAGGTAACTGCTTTTTGCTAGAATCTGTAACCTTATCCCAGTTCAATATAAACCTCTTATTATTTTTATATAATATTCTAGTTCCTGTATTAAAGCAGCTTTCCTTTTGCATCTTATCAGCTATATCTATGGTATCCTCTCCCAGTTGTATAAGCTGACCTGTTATCTTTGGATTTTCCAACATGGCAGTCTTTATAAGGGCATGAAAAGCAGAAAATATTTCTTGTTGGGCTTTATCCTGTACAATAATCTGAATCAATATTTTACCTGTACTATCCTTACAAATATATTCCTGTATTTTTTCAAATATTTGCAATGTATAGTTTTCAAATCTTTCATCAATATCATCTTTTTCAGATTGGAGAATAAGATATTCCACGTTTTTCTCCTGTACTGTTATTTTTTCTATATTACTTATGTCTAGCTCACAAAAAATTACTAAACGTTGTTTGTATTCACATCCTTTATTTCCAGCTGGGAGTGTTCTTTCTTCCCATTTAGGGGAGAGAACTACAAGCTCTTCCCCTTTTACCTCTGATTTACTACATTGCTCATGTAAATCGGATATATTTTCATGCACTGAAGGATGATATATGTTTTCTTTATCTGATAATGATTGATGCTTAAATTGTTTGATTAAGTTAATTGCTTCTGACTTATCTATCCGTCCATTTTTCACTTCACTTAATACATATTGTATAAAATCTATCATAATCCCCTCCTACTAATGGAATGTAATAACAATCTATCACGCCTGTATACGTTTCAATAATCATTTATTTCTTGTACAGCCCTAGAAATACTAACCTTATTACTAATAACTTCATCAATTAAATGCTCATAGAAATTATCTTCATTACTGCTGCATGTATCGATTTGACAGATATTATTGTTATGGACTTTACTTATTTTTGCTTCATTGCTGCTAATCCAGTAGCGTTCTCCATCAAAGGGATACGTTGGTAAACTTACACGCTTAGGTTTGATATTCTCATAGAGCATACTCCAATCAAAATCAAGTCCTTTTATCCATAATTTAATTATTTCTATATAACTTTTATCTTTTATCCATCCCTTTATTGTGTTTTGTAATTCTTCATTTGTCTCAAAATCTTCTAGGACATTTTTATTTCGTTTAATCCGTGCTCTGTATACCTCATCATCATTGTAGCCTTTTATATAATTTTCTAATTTATATTCAAGGTCTTTCATGGAATGTATAACAAATCCTAATCTTTCTTCCATTGGTTCCCGTCCAACCTGAAGAGTATAAGCTATATCCAGTAAATCCATGTTTTGTAATCTGCCTGTTCTAATCCCATTCAATAGCTGGTTTGCCAGTGCCTTTAATCTATTCTCATTCTTAGCAGAAAGTACAATCATTACTGAAGTATCATAAGTATCTTGGTTCATCTGTTGGTTATATTTTTCTGGTATGTATTCTTCAATTATTACATGTGCATTTGCTCCACCTGCTCCAAAAGATGAAACCCCAGCAATTCTTGGATATTCTTTGGTGACACCATTAATATTAATAACAGGTCTCTCCCATTTTGCTAATTCATGTTGTATTACAAATGGTGTATTAGCAAAATCAATCTCATGGTTTGTCACATTTGAATGTAATGAAGGTACTAACCTTGAATATTTCATTTGTAATAATACCTTTGTAACCCCTGCTATACCTGCTGCACCTTCACAATGTCCTATATTGGACTTAATTGATCCTATGGAACAAAAATTTTTATCCCTAGTTTCTTTTTCAAAAGCTTTTGTTAAACCATGAATCTCTATAGGATCACCAAGAGCTGTACCAGTTCCATGAGCTTCAATGTAAGTAACGGTTCTTGAATTTACACCAGTACGTTTCAAACAATCCCCAATTACTTCTGCTTGGGCATTAGGATTGGGAACAGTGTACCCATTTGTTTTTCCTCCTGAGTTTATGGTACTTCCTTTGATAATTCCATATATATTATCTCTATCATCAATAGCTTTTGATAAGGGCTTAAGAATGATTGCCCCAACCCCTTCTCCATCTATAAATCCATCAGCTCCATCTCCAAATGCCTTGCACTCATTACCTGATGAAAGCATTGTCATATCTGTGAGCCTCATAATATGATCAGGATTCACAATCAAATTCACTCCACCTACAATGGCACATTCACTAGATCCGCTATGTATGCTTTCTAGAGCTAAATGAATAGCCGTCAAGGATGAAGAACAAGCTGTATCTACCGCCATACTAGGTCCCTTAAAGTTCATCAAGTATGAAATCCTATTTGCTATGGACCAATAGATAGAACCAGAAGGATAATTTCCATTCATGACACCTACAAAAACACCAACTTTTTTATTATCACATATTGTCTTAGGAGTATATCCTGCATCTTCAATACAGTTATATACAGTTTCCAAAAACAATCGTTCCTGTGGGTCCATTTTTTCAGCTTCAGCAGGAGATATTTTGAAGAACAAAGGACTGAATTTATCTATATCTTTAATGAAGCCTCCCCATTTGGTATACATAAATCCTTCTCTACCTTTTTCTTCACAATAATAATCTTTAAAGTTCCAGCGTTCTTTTGGTATCTCGGTTATACAATTTTTCCCAAGCTTTAGATTTTCCCATAATTCGTCTATGTTGTCAGCACCTGCATATCTACCTGCAAGTCCTATTATGGCAATATCTTTTGTATTATCAGCAGGTAGGTCAGAATATTTGTCACTAGGTTTTATAGAATGTACTAAAGGTCTGGTTTTTATAGGGTTTACCTGATCTACAAAACAATCATATTTTTGTTCATTATTATTTATGTTAACTTCTTCATGGATTTCCTGCTGTTCTTTTAATCCTACTGCATCCATCAAATCTTCTTTTCTAGTTTCAATGAAATGTTCTATTATTGCATCTATAGTATTGAATTCAAAAAATAATGTACTACTTATCTTTTTAAAATCTTTACGTAAGGCATTTGTCAATTGGATTACTAGAATTGAATCTATTCCATAAGATTCTAATGTTCTTGAAGAATCTATTTTGGAACTTGGTAACTTAAGAGTATCACCCACTATTTTTTTCATATACTCTTCTGCCTTATCCCTTAACATGTTAGAAGTTATTTTGATTTCATGTTTAATTCTAGGGTTTTCTTTTACCTTAATTATATTTCTTTTGCTATTAGCACTATCTTTATCAGTTACTATTGATTTTTCCCTGACAACTCCGTTACTTACCCCTATAATAATCTGCTGTTCCAATTTATATGTTTCAGACACTGGAAAAAAGACTGAGTAGAATCCTTCTTCTTCTAATACTCGTTTCCATGTTTGATTATATAAACCTGGGCAGCCTGGAATTCTTAGATTAACATCTTCATACAGCCACCATCCATCTAACAACCCAAATGTTA
>NZ_BTPU01000057.1:0-20350 GCF_036985595.1 Vallitalea maricola
AAAAACAATAATCAATATTGTAGATGTGAGTGTTGTTAATCCATCAATAATGAAGGCTAGGCTTAGATAATTTTCAAATAAGAATCCTCCTATAGCGGCTCCAACCATAAATCCTAGATTATGTCCTAGATAAGATAATGAATATACTTTTTCTCTCTCTTGTGGTTTAGATACGTCCGCTATTAATGCTTCAAAAGCAGGACCTTCTATATTAGCAAAAATACCTGCTATAGCAAATAATATAGTCATTAAATTACCAGGTTTCACAAATGCACATGATATAAAGAACGTAACACTAATCAAGTCAAATATTATTATTAATTTTTTACGATTATACTTGTCAGCAAGTTTACCACCTATTATATTAGCTGGTATAAATAATACTCCTATACCTACTGATATGTATGATATAGTTAAAGCTGAATATCCTATTTTCCTACTTAGAATAAGTGTTAATAGAGGCCAGATGAAAGCGCCCATATTGGTGATGATTCTAGCATAAAATATAACATATGCTGATTTGGATAGACCTTTGTATTGAGAAAACATATTGAATATCTTTTTAAACATGTAAAATTCCTCCAGTAAATTATAATATAATCATTTTAATAAATGGAGTTAAGCTTATGTCAAGAGATTATATTAACTGTTTATAATCAATATTTGTTGTGTTCATTACAATTATATTTCATATTTAGATAAAACACAAATATAATTGTATAATATGTAACGTTTTAAAAGTTACAACATAATATATATCAAAAGTACTTTTTTTATTCATGGACAAGTTTTTAAGAGGTGGTGACAATTATAGCAAAAGAAACATACAAAAAAACAAACGTTAATATACCTGGTAAATGGGAACAACTTTCATATGCTGGAGAAAAACGGGTGCCTACTAAAGAAGAACCTTATGCAAGTTCATGGCCTACATATTTCTTTTCAAGAGATGAACAAGGAAGATTTTTAGACCCTGATGGAAATATTGTAGCTTTCGAGATTAGAAGTCCTGATCAAGGAATTGATTTTGAAGGGAAACAACTTAGCATTGTAAAGGAAACACTTGATAACTTAACCGATTTTCAAAAAAAAGTAGCAACTTATTGGGGAACTGGTCCTGCTACGAAACAATTCACACCTATTATAGATATTTTAATTACTACCTATAACATCTCAGCACCAAGGGCCGCTCGAATACTTGCTGCTATACAGGGCGCATTAAATGATGCCTTTGTTATTGCATGGCATTTTAAGTTTAGATGGCAGATTCCAAGACCAAATCAATTGGATCAAACATTAAAAACTTTTTTATGTACCCCTAGACACCCTAGTTACCCAGCTGGTCATGCTACTATAGCAGGTTGTGCTGAAACAGTTTTAAGTTATTTTTTTGAAGCTGATAAAGAAAGACTTAATGAACTAGCTAAGCAATGTGCTATTTCAAGACTTTATGGTGGAGTCCATTATCCTATTGACCTTAGAGAAGGACTAAGATTAGGCAGACAAATAGGTCGAATAGTTGTAGAACAGCTGAAGAATCAATATGATATCAATCTTTCTCAGATAGATTATCCAATACTTGTTAGTAAACACCCTAAACTACCACCTCCACCATACAAACAAGTCATTCCTGATTTTGGCAGTATGAAATGTACTTCATTAACTATAGATGATGATTAGTAGAATTAAAAAATCCATGCTACTATATATATTAGTCACATGGATTTTTTATTTAATGTATTATTGTTATTGGTATAACTATTTCATCATACTACTTTTTTCTATATCTTTTCCACAATAAGGACATATGGAAAATCCTTTTTTTACGTACCTACCGCAATTGGAACATACATCAGCTAATTGATGTCCACAATTAGGACAAATATTATAATCTGATTCTACGGCACTACCACAATTAATACATCTTGATTTATTTTTTTCATTGCTTCGAACTACCAAATAAATGATTAACCCTATGAAATAGGGAACATACATAACAATTAAAGTCCACATCCAAGGATCCATCTGTAATCTCTTAGCATCTTTATGAACCAATATACCCATAATAATTGGAATTAATGAAATAAATAAACCAAAAATACCCACTATAATTGAAGGAATAATATCCTGTTCTTTGATCGCACCACTTAGGATTACAATAGATACCATACTCGCTATACCTAATATTATAACTGAAGTAATAATCCAAAATATTATTTTAAACTTATTAGTATTCTCGTTCATACAATTATAGCAGTAGTTCTAATTTAGATTTTACAGTTCCTTCAGGAACATTAAGTATATAACTTATTTCCTTGATACTCTTATCTTCAAAGTAGAAAAGAAGAATAACTATCTTATAATGTGGTTTTAGTTCTAATACTGATTTTTTTAATTCCTTAGAAATATCTTTGAATAAAAATTCTTCTTCTGGCAAATGATCTTTTGAGGGTATGGATGCTAATTCTTTATCCATTTTATCTTCTGTAAAATAATTTTTTATTTTACTGGACCATCTTTTTTGTTTACGATACCAATCTTTATAAGTATTTGATGCAATAGATAGTAACCAATTTTTAAAAAGATATTTGTCTGAATACAGTTTTATTTTTGAATAAGCTTTTAACCATGTTTCTTGGAAAAGATCTTTTCCCTCTTCTTGGGAACCAGTTAGATAGAAACAATATTTATATAGCATGCCTTCATATTTTTTAATAAGTATTTCAAAATATTCACTATATCCATTTTTACATCTTTCAATGATTATTTTTTCATCCAAGTCCTCACCCCTTTTGCTCTTGTCTGCCTACATCTATTATTACGAGCGAGATAATAAAAGGTTCGAAAAAATATTTTTATTTCTTATATTCTTAATTACAAATTCATTGGAGAGGAAATAAAATATGCAATAATAACTATGGCATCAATAGTAATCCAGATTACATTAAAAAGCATTAATACTATTGTTGATACTATGTTAGTCCTTGTTATAATTAAATGCATTATTGAAGATATTACCCCAGCAATAGGTAAAATGTGTAAAACAATTAATAATATATTAACTGTTATTCCACCATTATACTCATCTATGGAAGCCAAACTGTAAATTATTATTATTGTACCTATAGTTGTAATTAAAAACGCAAATAATGGAAATAAACGACTCAGAAAAATATTTTTTAATCTTTTCATGATGCTTCACCCTCCTATTATTAAATAGTATAATATTAAAACCAATAAATTTAAAGGGGTATGTTTTTAATAATCACTATTAGTTAGTATAAAAAAAGCATCCTTTCGGATGCTAAACATTCAATCTAAAATTCAAATTCAGAAATCTTAACATTCTTCCAAATCTCATCATTAATTTCTATTTTATAATCAGCTTGCCATTCTTCAACTTTTTTATTAAATGCTTGTAGCTTTAATTGTTCAATGGCTTGAGCTTTAATATTAGCTTCATTATCTTTTATCGCTTTAATATCTTCCTCTGTAGGTTCTATCACTTCTTCTAATTTAATGATATGGTATCCATATCCAGTCTCAACAATTTTACTTATTTCTCCTGGCTTGAGATTAAAAGCAGCTTCTTCAAATTCTGATATCATTTCTCCTCTTGCAAAAGTATATTCTCCACCATTATCTTTAGAACCAGGATCTTGTGAATACTCCTTTGCTAGTGCGGCAAAATCTTCTCCTGCTTTAGCTTTAGATAATATTTTCTCAGCTTCTTTTTTAGCCTCTACCTTTTTGTCTTCTGATAAAGGTTGATTACTATCATCTACTGTTTTTATTAATATATGTCTTGCTCTAACCTTTTTAGCATAATATTCATAACCATTTTCTTGATATCTCTTATATTGTACATTTTGGTCTAAAATAGCGTTTAGTTTCTCTTCATCAGCAGTATAATCCTTCATTTCTTTATTATATAATAATTTATATAACTCTTGATTTTCCATTGTTTTCTTAACAATTTCTTGAGTAATACCACTTTTGCCAGTACTTTCTTTCTGTAATGCACTCATAAAATTATTCACTTGGCTATCAATACCCTTTTGTTGTTCATCAGATAATTTTATACCCTTTTGTTTGGCTATTAAACCTATAAGGTTATTAGATTGAGCTGCACTAATGGCATTATCTTTAGCTACCTGTTCTACAGATTGCCCATCTTCTGTTGTCTGTTCCCATACATTAGGTCCGAAATATGATTCATATTGAGTTTTTATTTGCCCTAAATATAGATTGATTTCACCAAGGGTAATCTTATTTTCGCCATTTATAGTAACTATAGTATCTTCATAATTAGTATCAGGTTGTGTAGATAATATAATTGATTTCGTATCATTTTCCCACCCTACGGATACACCGAGAGCATCACATAATGAACGAACAGGTAAGTATGTTCTTCCATTATATATAATTGGTTCTAATTCAGTACCATCAGTATCTTTTGGACTAAATTCTTCACCGTCCAATACTGTTCTGATCTCATAAGATATCTTAGCGGTTATATCTTTTACTAACCCACTAGCTGAGACTCCTATTACAGCAGCTGATAAAAAAGTTGCAGTAACAAATCCTAAAATAAAATGTTTATAATTCTTCATTTCTTCCTCCTTTGTCCTAAGTAAATAATCACATATGTAAGTTATTTATACTTTTATTCAGATTAATTCATAAATATGGTATAAATAATGCAAATAATAATATAATTTAAATTTTCTTTAATTATATTATTATAATGATATCAGATAATAAGACATAGAGCAATAAAAAGTTCCATATAATTCAAAAAGGAATATCCCCCAACATAATTCTATTCAATACCAACATAGACCTTTCTATCTGGAATATAAAATAAAAATACATTAGAGAAATAATCCTTATACTTATTCTTGCTCATATGGAATTTATAGTAAAGTGAACTTTTTAGTATAAGTATCTGCTGAATTACTTCCTACCATTGCGTGGAAATCTCCTGGTTCACTTACTAATTCACTATCTATATTATAATATCTTAACATTTCTTCTGTTATCACAAATTCAACTTTTGATTCTTCCTGTGCTTCAAGCTCTATCCTTTTGAATCCCTTTAGCTCTTTTACTGGTCTTACAGTACTTCCTACCAAATCTCTTATGTAGAATTGTACTGTTTCTGTTCCTTTTCTATCACCAATATTTTTTACTGTTACAGAAGCAATTATTTTATCATCCTTAGTCATTTTATCAGAACTTAAAGTGAAATCTTTATATTGGAACTGTGTATAACTAAGTCCATATCCAAAAGGATAAAGAGGTTCATTGGGAATATCTATAAACTGAGAAACATACCTTGTTTCAGCAGTATTAGATGTTTTTGGTCTGCCTGTATTGTAGCAATTGTAATATACTGGTATTTGACCGGTAGCATAAGGAAAACTCATTGTCAGTCTGCCAGAAGGATTGAAGTCTCCGTATAACACTTCAGTAATAGCTGCTCCGCCTTCTGTACCAGGAAACCATGCCTCTATTATTGCAGGAGCTTTTTCACTGAGATTTGTTATTTCAAGTGGACGACCGCTGAATAGTAAAACTACAGTAGGTTTGTTTAATCTTAAAATTTCTTCTGCAAGTTTTTCCTGTACTCCAGGCAATCCTATATATGCTCTACTTCCACCTTCACCGCTCATTTCTGAACTTTCTCCTAAGGCTAATATAACAACGTCAGCTTCTTTTGCTACATTTACAGCTTCTTCAAAACCGCTTTCATCATGACCATTGATATCACAACCTTCTGCATATGATATAAGGTTATTTCCTATTCCTTCAATTAGATTTTCTTTTAGAGTTGTAATTTTTTCTTTTCTTCCTTGCCATGACCAGCCTCCAAGTAAATCAGTACTGTCCCCTTTTGGTCCAATGACAGCTACTTTTTTATCCTTAGATAGAGGTAGTACATTTTCATTTTTTAAGAGAACTATTGATTCTCTAGCAACTTTTCTTACGGCTTCTTTGTGTTCATTACACAAAAACATTTGTTTTGCTTTATCTCCATCCATACCTCTGTACGGGTCACTGAATAATCCTAGATCTTTTTTCAACTGTAGTATTCTAAGTACAGCTTCGTCTATTAATTCTTCTTGTACCCTGCCTTCTTTTACAAGGTTTTCAAGATTGTTAATATAACAAGAAGTCATCATTTCAACGTCTACCCCTGCACTTATAGCTTTTTCAGCCACTTCTTCATCATCTGCTGCAACACCGTGTACCTGCAATTCTCCAACAGCACCCCAGTCGGAGATAACAACACCATCAAACTGGAAGTTATCCCTTAGAATATCTCGCATAAGATATTTACTGCCAGAAGCAGGTACACCATGAATTGTATTAAAAGAAGTCATAACCATCTTAGCACCCTCATCTATAGATGATTCATATGAAGGAAGATAGTATTCTTTTAATTGTCTATCAGATAAATCAACTGTATTGTATTCTCTCCCAGCTTCTACCGCACCATAAGCTGCAAAGTGTTTTACACAAGAAGCTATATTATAATTAGAAGATAAATCTCCCTGATATCCTTCTACAAAAGCTTTACCAAAGACACTATTAAGATATGTATCTTCTCCAGTAGACTCCATCACTCTACCCCATCTAGGGTCTCTAACTAAGTCAACCATAGGTGAGAAAGTCACATGCACCCCTGAAAGTGCTGCTTCTTTGGCAGATACTTGTCCACACAACACTGCATTATTAAGATTCCATGTACATCCTATTGCAAGTGGTATAGGGAAAATGGTTCTGTATCCATGAATGATATCAGCCATAAATAATAGAGGAATCTTTGTACTGCTTTTATCTAGGTATTTATCTTGAATTCTCCGAGCTTCTTCAGCATCTTTTACTCCTAGAACACTACCTGAAACCCATATTTTTTCTTCTGATATCCCTAGGTCTTTTAAGGGTCCAGTAAGTTCTCCTTCAGAATCTTTTATATAAAATTGGGAAGCTAATTGCTGTAATTGTCCAATTTTTTCTGATAGAGAAAGTTCTTTCAATAACTCATTTATATCAACTTCTTTATTCATTATTAGATTACACCTCTCATGGAATAATTATATCATTAACTGTTAGCAACTTTCCCTGATAACAAGTTCTGATGAAAGACTTATTAGATTAGAAACCTTTTCTCCTTCTAATTTACTTATAAGACTGTTGGCAGCCATTGTCCCTAGTCCGAAACATGGTCTATGTACAGTACTTAGATTAGGAGTAACATATTTACATAACTCTATATCATCAAACCCGATAATTGCCATCTGTTCTGGAATACTGATTCCGTACTCTTTAAAAGCACGCATGGCACCTATTGCCATTTCGTCATTGCTAACGAAAAAAGCACTAGGCAATTGTTTTGAAGGAATATTTTCCAAGAACTCTCTAACAACTTGGTACCCTCCTTCTTCTGTAAAATTAGAAGTTAGACACCATTGTTTTGGAAAGTCCAAGTTAAATTTATCCATAGCATTTATAAATCCTTTATAACGTGTATTGTTATCATACGAATTGTTTGGACCTCCTAGGAAACCAATTTTTCTATGTCCTTTTTCATAAAAATAATTGATTGCCTCATAAGCTCCTGATTCGTTATTAATTAAAATACTGGTTATATTTTTATTTTTTATTTCTCTATCTAAAACTACAATAGGGAAATTATCCCCTGCTAAATCTTTTATCATATTGTCACTTAGATATGAGGCCAAAATAACAGCACCATCAACAAATCTTTCAGATAATACTTTTGTGATTTCACTTTTCTCCGAAAAACATTCAGCTGCAATAACTTCATAGCCATATTTTTTAGCAGCCTTGCTCACGCCATGAATAATTTCTTGATAAATGGGTCCAATAAACTCATTTACTACTACTGCTATCATATGGTTTCTTTTCATTTTTAAGCTTCTTGCAATACCACTGGGTTTATAATCCAATTCTTTTACTGCAGCATATACTTTTTTCTTAGTTTCCTCGCTTATGCTTCTTGTTCCGTTTAGAGCATATGATACTGTCGATATAGAAACTCCTGCTAATTTTGCTACATCTTTTATTGTAGGCACTTATCATCACCCTCTTCTATCCCTGCTTTTACCTATTATAACATATCAGATTAATATACCAAAACTAATATAACTTACTCAACGTAGATATTAACAATACCCTCTTGCTTCAAAATATCTTCAAAAGTATTTTTATCAACGGTAATTCCACCATGACGATATTCATTATCGAATATGGCAAAATCTATTTCCTTATCATTTATAATAACTTTTCTTATTTTACCTGTGTCACCCTTTATATGATAAATCCATTTTACAGGTTTTCTCATATAATTATAATTCAGAATCAATCCATCCAATTCCTTACTAAGTATAGGATCAATAATTATTGAATTGGATGTCATCCTTATACCAAGAATATTGCTTATAATTTGATTTAGATATATTCCAGGACCACTTGAATATATACGCCATCCGCCTTTTACACCTATATCACCATTACGAAGCTTATCAAAGTTCTCTTCATATATATATCGATCATTGAACATTCCTTCAGAACTACTGAAATATGTGTTACTCTGTCTTATTTCTGCATTTGGAACTTTTTCTTGTATTAGTATTGGATTTATCTTCATCATTGCATCCCATGCTTCTTGAGCCAATCCTAACTTAGCTACAGCCTCTATATATCGAATATGAGCATGAATATAATTTAGACTTATTTCTCTTCCAACATTAGATGCTTGTTCAGCTCTTTTAAAATATTCAATTACTCCACCTTTGTAACATGCAGGATGATTCATGAGTCTAACTCCATCAGTACAATTAAGATGTTCATCTATAATTCTTACATTCATATCAGCTTGCTGTTTTGATACTAATTCTGAAATAATACTTCTTGTCATAGGTAATAATCTATATTCAATACCAGTTTTATTATCTTCTGGATGAAGCATATATTCCATATCTTTTTCATTTTCAAAATACGCAAATCCTGCAATAACTCCACCTTTTATCAATAATTCATTGAAATCTTTATTGATTGATTCTGACAATCCTAGAAGTTCTTTGGACCAATCCTTATCTACTTTTTCAAGAACTTCACCAAGTTGTTTAATTACCTGATATGTAAGTGCTACAGTCCATGAACTTACTAATTTCTCTTTTAATTCTTCACTGGCAGGTTGAAGTGTATCATCCCAATCTCCTCCAGCATAAGAGATTAAAGTCGTATCATACATAAAACGTTGTTTTATGGTATCTACAGCATATTTCATATGTTCTATAAGAGTTTCTTGCTCATTAGAGATGCTTCCATCAATATTTCTGAAACCTATTAATTCATTTACAATATTAGTATCACCTGTAACTCTTAGATAATCTCCAACTACTTTCAATGGCCAAAGTACCACATCTCCATGACAATCTTCCTGCTGTATATGATAATTATCAATCATAAACCATTGAGGCCATTCCTTATTTTCAAAAAACTGATGTGAATATATCTCAATGATTATATCTCTAACTACTTCATAATGCTGAGTTGCCATAAAATATTCAATAGGTCCCTGACAAATATCTCTAGTTCCCCAAGCTGCTCCGCCTGGTTGTTCCAATCCGTGAGGTACAGCATAATGTATCATAGCATTATGAGTGTACCACCAGAAAATCTCATTTATCTTAACTATATCCCTATTATCTTTTCCTGGCAAATCTAAGCTGAAGCCACAAGTAAGTCTTTCGTAGAATTCATTATATTTTTTCTTCTCTGTTTCAAAATTATAATTATATTTTCTGTCTTCTCTATATCCAAGATTACCTGATATAATTAATTGTACAGATGCTGAAGGCTTAATTTTCAGTGTTAATAGTGTACCATTACGAACCTTGTCATCTTCAAAGAACACATTATCTTGTATTACATCCATTTGTGAACCATTTAACCTAATAGTATAATGAAGGTTTTCGTAAACTTTTCCTGTGAAACTATTAGAATTTGGTCTAAGGACTATTTTATTACTATCTATCTCAACTTCACATTGATTTTGAAATTCATGCTCTCCCATTACCAATTGATTAGTAATGAGCATCTCATATGCTCTTCCAAGTTCAGATTTAATTTCTAATATAACATCTGATGAATCAGCCGCTACGTAACTAGTAACAATCAACATATCTTCATCAATTTTATAGTACCATCTTGCAAAGTTCTGTCCCATCTCATATGCAGCAGGTAGAGTTAGAATTCGGTATCTTCCACTGTTTTTAATATAAATACGTTGTCCTGAATTCTTTTGTATATTCAATGTTCCTCTTGTTTGAGATAACATCTTGTTAAGAGAGGTATTACCTACTACAAGTTGTGAATTAAAAACACCATACATATAATTAGTAGATGTTATAGTTTCTTTACTTATATTTTTCTCATCTACGGCATTTGCAATGATATGTCCACTAGGTCTTTCTTCCAGCAACTCTTTTTCTTGTAAAACAATATGCTTATGTCCATTACTGAAAAAGGAAAGCAATTTACCTTGAACTTTTTCCTCTAGAATTCGTGTAGGAAAATATTTATCTAGTTCATTATTACTCAGTGTATCACTATATAAAGGTTCACCAATACTATCTGATAAACTAACTTTTTTTACTCTAATAAAATCATCACTCTTTACCTTATCTATATACTTCCTAGCATTTTCTTTTTCTTCATTAAATTCAATTGTTTCAACAGCTTTTTTAAAATCCTTTTGAAATACTCCATAAAATCCAAAGTTTACTGGTTTGTCCATCATTATTTTTTTAGTTTGAAGAGCAATATAGCTCAATTCATATTGATAATTATCATTTTCAAGATTACCTTCTAAAGCTGCTTCTTGATTATTTTTCTTATATGTTTTACAAAAAAATTGTGTTGCATCTGTAGAATAACCTACAGTCTCTATACCTTTACTTCCCTGTTGAATATATGGATATCCACAGGATTGTTTTTGATTTTGTCTGGAACTTATAACATATCCACATTTTCCTTTTAAGACTTTATGGTCTATATATTGACTGATATACAATTCGTTGGCTAATACTCCACCTTTATCTGCAATGCTTATATCTTGTCCATATACTATATCTACCGTTTCATTATTTCCATCCAGTATGATATCGTAACACCATGTATTCTCATTAACTAGGGTAAGTGTTATTTTATATATTATTCCTTCAATATTACCCTCCCATCTGACACTTTCATCATTATAGGAAAATAAACTATTAGAATTTATACCTAACATTTTATAGTTATCAATCTTAGTATCTTTGTAAATACGAAGATATATATTATTTATTGAACCATAGATAGGGTCACCTATCATCTGATTAATCATTATTTCATTATTTCTTATTTCTCTTAAATCTCCTGTATCTAAAAAAGTAAATTGCGTACTATCTTTTTTAATACTTATAAGATTATTTTCTTGTCTTAATCTCAATATGTGCATCCTCCTATTTTATTCCTGAAGTAACAAATCCTTCCATGATGTGTTTCTGGAATATGCAAAAAATAATCATTATAGGTACTACCATTATTGAAGCACCTGCCATCTGTAAAGCAAAGTTGGTTACATTTTGTCCCTTTAGTAAGGATAATCCTACAGATAATGTATAGAATTTCTCATCATTGGCAATTATCAATGGCCATAAAAAATTATTCCATCCTGCTATGAATGTCAATATTCCTTGTACTGCTAAAATTGGTTTTGATATTGGTATAATCAATTTAAAAAATATATAATATTCCCCTGCACCATCTATTCTGGCAGCCTCCATAAGTTCATTAGGAACTCCTCCCATGAACTGCTTGAAGAGGAATATATTAAATGCACCTACAAGACCTGGTAACACAATACCTAACATAGTATTAATAAGTCCCATTTTATTAAGTATGAGATAAACTGGAATCATAGTAACCTGTGAAGGTATCATCATTGTTGCAAGTACCATATAGAATAAAAATTTCTTCCCAGGAAACTTAAATTTACCAAAGGCATATCCTGCCATAGCATTAAATAATAATCCAATAAAGAATATGGCAACTACTATCAACGTGTTTTTCAAGTAAACCAAGAAATTCAACTCTTTAAATAATTTTATATAATTTTCTAATGTTGGTACTTTGGGAAATAAAGTTGGTGGCACAAGCATAGCTTCATTTGCATGTTTGAATGAAGAAAAAATCATCCAAATGAATGGTGTTAACATCAAAATACCACCTATGGTAAGTAATATTATCACAATAATTTTATCTATTTTCATTTTATCTTTTTTCATTTTTCTCACCTCAGTTATCATAGTTTTATTCCCATGCATCTTGTTTATTAATTCTAAATTGTATAAGTGTTACTATAATAATAATTACAAATAATACAAATGAACCTGCAGCAGCATATCCGAACTGACTTTGCTTAAATCCATTTTGATAAATGAATAATGCCATTGAATTGGTATGTCCTAGAGGTCCTCCGCTAGTCATGACCATTGGTTCTTCAAAAAATTGTATCCAACCTATTAAAGTCGTTATAGTAACAAAGAATGTAGAAAATCTTAACTGAGGTAATGTGATATAGCGTAAAGTCTGGAATTTTTTAGCTCCATCAATTTTGGCTGCTTCATAATATGATTTTGGTATACCCTTTAAGGCAGCTACAAATATCAACATATTTATTCCTATAGCTTTCCACACAGCTAAAATAATAAGTGATATCTTTGCAAGTATAGGATCTTGCAACCAGCGAAGTCCTTCTAATCCTAATCCATTTAAGATATTATTCAGAAGACCATAATTTGTATTATATAAGAATCCCCATACAACTGCTACTGCAACGATGTTAGTAACGGCAGGGGCATAGTATACTACTCTAAAAAAGGAAAATATCTTTTCTGTACCATAATTTATCAAAAGTGCTGATGTAAGAGATAAAAAAACTACAAAAGGTACACCAATCACAACATAAAATATTGTATTACGAATTGCTTGATGGAAATCAGCATCTTTCAATAATTCAATATAGTTTTCAAGTCCAATAAAATCAATATTATTAAAATTGGCTAATCCTTTGATATTCATATCTGTAAAGCTTATTCCTACAGAAACAAAAATCGGAATGATAGAAAACATAAATAGTAATATTATAGCTGGAGCTATGAATAGGTAAGGATATTTGTATTTATTCAATTTACTAATAAAATTTTTCATTTAGTCACCTGATTTCTGATTAAAATGGGGCTGTCGGATAGCCATCCAAAAAATGTATTATCCGACAGCCCCTTATTTTATGTATAAGTAATTAAAACTAATTACTTATCAAGCATCTTTTCAACTGTCTTGTTCAATTCATCTAATTCTGTTTCAATATCAGCTCCACCGATACTAATTTCTTCGAGGCTTTTCTTAACTTCCATTGCAATTGATTCCCACTCTGGAATGAATGGTGCTATTTTTGAATTTTTCATTTGTTCTCCAAAAGCACTAAAGAATGGGTCACTTACAAGGCTTTCATCATTCCATGCTTCTGTTCTTGCAGGTAAGCATTTCGCTACGTCAAACCATTTTACTTGTGTTTGTACTTCTGTCATATAAGAAATGAATTTCAAAGCTGCTTCTTCATTCTTGGTATTATCAAAAATTACAAGATTAGAACCGCCTACAGATGATGTGTTATTTTCTTTAGCTGGAACAGTACGAACAGCCCATTTTCCATCTATCTCTGGAACTTGATTCTTGATAATGTTTATCATCCATGGTCCACTTACAAACATTGGTTTGATTCCTTCTTTAAAAGCTTGAATTAAATCCATATCATCTTGAATTGGTGCTAATCCTTCTTCAAAGAAACTATTAAGATATTTTACTGCTTCAACATATTCTGGCTCATTAAATAGAGGTTTACCATCTTTTATTATTTCTGAACCGTTTTGCCATCCGTAAGGAATTGAAAATACTTGGTCTGCTAAGTCAAAACTTATTCCATAGTACTCATCTCCTCTTGCTGACAGCTTAGTTGCTGCGTCTTTTAATTCATCCCATGTATTAGGTCCTTCAGTATATCCTACTTCTTCTAATAAGTCAGTTCTGTAGAACATAGCACGTGTATCAACATACCAAGGTACACCTATATATTTACCATCAAATTTTGTAGTATCTACTGAACTATCAAAGTAATTAGCAGGGTCTAGATTAGGATATTCATCAATATATTGTGTTAGATCCTTTAATACTCCTGCTTCTGCAAATTCTGGAATCCATGTTGTACCTAATTGAACAACATCTGGTCCTTTACCTGAAGCAACTGCCATTAATAATTTATCATGTGCCTGATCCCAAGGAATAGCTTGTACAACCATATCAATATTAGGGTTTTTTGTTTCAAAATCATTCTCAATCTCTGATAATAATTTTGCTTCTTCACCCATACCCCATATATTTAAAGTTACTTTTTCATCTACACCTTCTGTTTTTGAGTCATTTTCTTTTGGAGTACTATTATCTTTTGAACCGCATCCTACAAAAAGTGATACAGTCAATAACATACAGAGAACTCCTGCTAAAAATTTCTTACTCATAATTATTTCCTCCTTTAATTATCAATATAATGTTTCGAAACGTTTAAACTGTTAGCCAAAAAATTTTTATTAGCTTGTAAGTATAATAACATCTTATTTTATATTTTTCAAGTATATTTTTTATAATTTGTATATTTTTATTATTTTATTTGATATTATATTGTTATATTTTCCCTCATCTCATGTTTTATATTGAGCAATATTATATTTAAGATTATATTTTTATTCGATACGTTTCACCTTTATATAGGTTTTTGTAATCTGAATTATCATCTTTTATCCATAATATATTTTTATTCTTTTATATTTGAGTATCCCTCATATTGTCAATCTTTATTCCAACAAAAGGATTAAGAAATCTCATAAAATGGCATTAAAAAATCACAGTAATTAATTTCTGTGATTTATGTTGCATAAATATTTTATTATTTTAATAAAATAGGCTAAATAACTTCTAAAAACATTAGTAAAAGGATTCCGCAAAATATGAATCCACTTACTGTCAACATATTTTTCTTCTCTTCTTTATTAAAACTATTTTTGATATGTATAATGGATTTATATAATAAAACGCTTAGTATTAAGATGCTTATCAACTCAGTCAAATGTATATTAATATTTCCAATATAATCATATTGATTAATGACTTCACCTATTTTGATTATTAAAATATAAACCAATCCAATTATATTAACATACCAAAAAACATTTAATTTTCTTCTATATGTAGCAACTACTATAATATTTATAATTAGTATTAACAAACTAAATATAGCTATTAGGAAATCATTTCCACAACCAAACTCATATAGTGTTTTTGAATAGTATGAAAAACCATGTTGAAATAATAATGTCACAATTAAAAAGACTATGTTTAGTATATTAAGCCATACTAATGTAAATTCTAGATTATTTTCTTGTTTATTATCTTTAAAAGTAATATCTCTTTTTCTCCTATTTAGCAGATACATTATTCCCCAAAAACATAGTATTCCAATCAATACAACATCTATATAAACTGAATATATCAATGATTGGAAATAATTAACTTCAAAATTAAAAAAGGATTTATTACTATCAAATGCATTGAACATATTAAAATCATCGATGCTACCTTTAGCGGTTGATGAATAGTCCTCAATTATATCATTCATATTATTATTAAAACTTAAGTTATAATTATAATCTCTATATGCTGCTATCAAAATAACAACAATTACGGTCAATATACATATTACACTCATTTTAAAACGTTTGTTCATATAATTACTCCTCATATATTATCTTATATTTTGCTATTAGTTATCAATTACTGCTCATACATTATATAATCCATTTCTTCATAATCAAAATCATTATATAACTTTTTAACATTCTCTTTTACTTCATCATCAACCACAAACCAATGACCATCTACTTCAATTTCGTTTCCTATGAGTGTTAAGTTATGTGAACCATCATTAATCTTAATTAACAGTTCCCAACCTTTCTGATTTTGAAAAGCTCTTAATATTAATGGCTTACCTTTTATTTGATTATAGTAGTTAACGAATTGGGCTATATCTTCTTTTCTGGTTATTTTCTTAACTTTAGGCGGAGATGAAAGGGTAGCTATGGTTATGCTTTTTATACTTTCTTCATGTAGTGTAGGCTTTGTTGATATATATTTAACCACTAAGATAATAAGTACTGATATAAAAAGTAATATTATTATTTTCTTATATCTTCTCATAATTAACACCATTCCTTAAAGTCTTAAACACCTTCTACAATATACAAAATATAAATTTTGTTAAAGTCATTCATTTATTATATTGAATAACTCACTTTTTTGTTGTATTCGATCTATTCCTAAATCACTAAAATTCAGTTCAATATTAAAGCATTCTTTTAATGCTATACTTGTTTCTCTTAATACATCAGCACACCAATACTCATTACCACTAGAAAGTTGGTCATAGCGGTCAACATCTTCATACAAAACTTTCGCTTTGCTATAATATTTCTTAGATTTATTATTATCAAGCAATAAATATATATCACCTAATAATTCAACATTCATTGCATATTCATTGGCAAGCCTAGTATTAACGTTTTGATCCAATACCGTTTTCTGTGAGAAAGCAATTAATTGTGCTAGTAAAATTGAGTATTCACTATTTATATTTTTATAATAGTAACAGCTTACATTAAGCAAACTATGGGCTTGATAATTATAAGTAAGATAATTATTGAAAAATAGTTTATTAGTACTTTTATAATTCATTCCAATAAGTTCATACATAGATGCTAACTCATTGTATCTTTGTTCTTTCAAAAGCATCATTCTTACTTTTATCAAGAAATCGTTTTGAGTAATTAAACCCAATAAATCGTTTTCAATAGTATGTATTGATTCTTTAATTAACGAATTTAAATAATCATAATATATATCTTTTGTATTTAGCATGAAATATAATCCCCCATATATGAATCTCTCTTCTTCATCTGCTCTATCCAATTATTCATCATATCAAAGCAAAGTTTTGAGCTTCCCACATTACAATGTCCTTCACCATACTCTTTATTTTATTCATTTATATAAAAATCTCCTTTTTTTGTGTGTATTATATATCACTGTATAAAAGGAAACTTTTAAATAAACGCTAACTTAATCTCTCTTAAAATCCGAAAATGATAATCCAAACATCTTTTTACACGTTGCAGAAAAATGTGATGGACTATCAAATCCTGCATGTATAGAAGCTGTAGTTAGATTTTCTCCACGCATATAATAATTATAGGGCTTATGCATTTTTGCCATTACAAAAAAACTTGCTAGAGATATTTTCACTTGTTCTCTAAAAAGATGTGAAAGACGACTCTGTGATAGGCATGCAATATTACTTAGCTTATCAAAAATATCTTTCTGTATACTTTCAGTTCTATCAATTTCATTAATAACTTAAATTACTCTATCATCATAAATCACTTGGGCAAAATTTTGAATATCACATATTGATAATATTTTTTTATCTAGTTCTTCAGTATCTTTACACTTATAATAATGAATTGAGACCTGATTAACAATTTCTTCATCTATTATTTTATATTCTTGTCCTTTGAGAAACTTATAACTGATTGAACGTGCAATTTCACTTGTTTCATCAATCAATAATATTATCCATCTACTCCAAATATAAGATGTTTGGCAAAATGTTTATGTTTGTTAGGAGTTTTTTCAGCAAATAATAATATATGGTCTTTTAGATAATGGATATTGGAAATATTTATCACCTCTAACTTTGTTAATACTCATAATCTTACTCAAAATTTGCATATTTCAACTTATCATTTAACTGCTCTTTCAATTCTTGATATGTATATGGCTGGTAGTTATCATCATGATATCTATCTTCTAACCAACCTTTTATAATGTTCAGGTCGTTAATAACATCTTTGAACTTTTGTTCCTCTTCAATGACGCCCTCTCTAATCTGTTCCATTTTGTATTGTTCCAATAGATGTGTATATTCTCTATAGAATTTACTAATGTCTAAACTATCATCTTCAAATAAATGCATATTACTGATATCAGCTTTTTTTAGAGCATTTATTATGTTCTGTATTTCAATCTGTGGAAATTCAGTTTCTAATATTTCATCACCATACAAATCACCAATAATATTAAAGCTGAGTATATGATCATTCATAATCATCTTCTGTTTATTGTCGTATGTTTCTTTCATCTTATTTAAATTAGTATTTACTCTCAATGAATATATTAATAAGAACAAAATAATGGGTATAAATATTAAATAGTACTTTTTCTTCATGCAAAATCACCTTTTTATTAATGTTATTTTTCTTTTTTAATTGTATAAACTTATTTATTACATAGATTTTTTCTACTTGATTATATACAATCTTGTTTAAATTCTCATTTAATATTAACAGATAATTCGGGAATAAGCAACAATATCACGCAAAATATTCTGTATATATCTTATTTGCATTGTATAAAATAACATCATACCACTACAAACTATTTTAGTCTCAAAGGGAACTGTGGGATATTATATAATTCAACTTATATAGTTTTGCCCTTAGATATTAAAATAAAGAAAAGGAAGCTTTGATATATGAGTATTATTAGTGCAGAAACCTTATTTCATTTCATGAAGGAATTTTCTTTCTTGGAAGATATATTCAATAATAAATTTTCTCCTAGATATTATAAAGAACAATCCGTGTTTTTTAATGAACCAGTCTATATTCTGATGAAGTGTTTTTGTGATATCCCATTGTCTTTAGTAAAAAAACATATAGAACAATACGGCTGTTATGCCATTGGATTCAATAAAAAATGGGGTATGACTAATAGAATTAATCCAATAAACTACTATAATGAAAACTCAAACTTCATTCACGCAATTAAAATACAATATGATGCATGCATTGATATGATAACCAACAAAAAAAGTATCAACTTTGACAATTTTGATTTAAATAGGCTAAAAAAAGCACTTGAGTACACTTTTATGAATTATAAACCTGTACGTATTGAAGCAGGTGCTAAAGATTATTATAATGAAAGAGAATGGAGATATATTCCTTTAGAAGAAGAAAAAGACTCTATTATAATAAAAAAAGATAATATTAAACAATTGTATTTAAGTTCAGAAATACAAGAAGAAAAGATTGAAGAATATAATGAAGCCATGAAAAATTATCATACCCTTAATTTTGAATTAGAAGATATAAACTTCATCATCGTTAAAAACAATGAAGAAATTCGTTATCTATGCAAGTTTTTTGATACTAATTATAAAGATAACCCATATAGAGAAATAGTTAAAACGAAAATTATTAAAAGCGAAGACATAGAAATGAATTTTTAGTTATCTACAAAGCTACCATCAATATAATATAATTATTTTTACAGCTGAATTAATATGTAATCAGGTACTAGAAGAAAAGGACTCCTTAATAAAGCTCGAATCCATATTAAGAAATCCTATTTCCCATTATTTATATACACAAATTATTTCATATTGGAGTCAAAAACTTAAATGTTTATTAAGCGCTATAGATTAGTTCCTGTTGCCCAAAGTGGTTGAGTTCCTTGGTAAATCACTAGATTTCCATCATCTTGAAGTATAAGATGTGCACCAGGGTTATTATATGTTTTGGAATCCCAGACTGGCATATCATACAAAATCTGATCATCTATATCGCCAGGATCTGGTTTACTAGGATATAAATTATGGTACATAACTAAATTACCATCAAGCTGCATTATAAACCTATTTGGTCTATGATTATATCCTGGATAATATGATATTGGTGATGTCCAAAGCACACCTCTGCTTTTACTATAAAGAACCATTTTTCCACCTGTTTGCATTTGAAGTAAATATTCATGATTACTGGATTCAATCCACTGCCACATACTTAGAGATTCACCAGGTCTTAAAGTATTTTCGCCATGAGCCGCTAAACAAGTCATACCATCTAATAATAACATAATTGAAAGAGTTAAGATTACTACAAAACTTCTTTTTCTCATAATTACCCTCCTGTATATAATTTTCTAATTTGTGTATATTTTGAATTATATCATACTATTACAAAAATACATATAATTATTTTATATATTGAGTCATTTTTTTACGTTTCTTATTTAATTAATGTATACTGTAATCACCACCACCCGT